>JBBIJM010000067.1:0-13600 GCA_037445955.1 Syntrophobacterales bacterium | reverse complement strand
CCCGTTGCGGGGGGGCTTTCTCCCACCTCTTCGGCCTTAAAGAGGATGATCCCCGGGAACTCCTCCTTCAACCGGGCGAGATGTTTTTCAAAACCCCGGTCATAAAGGATTGCCCTGGCCAAGGTAAGCCTGATCTTGCCTGTGATCTTCTCGAGATCATCCGCCTGCCAGTTAACGGTAACCGGCACGACCCCCTCAAAGAGCGCTCCAAGTCTAAAGACAAGATCGTAGGGGCTGTTTTCCGTAAAACCCTGAATCACCCTGTCTCCCCTGCCCAGCCCCATTTCTTTAAGCAACGCCGCGGCCGACTCCGCCAGAGCCCAGAATTCGCCCCGGGTGAAGCCTTCCTGTTTAAGCCCCCCTTCCCCCGGCCGCCAATAACAGAGAAACCCCTCGGCCCGGTCGGCAAAGGCGTAGGCGTACTCTTCGTAGACATTTTCAAAGGGGCAAAGAGCGTAAAGAGATCGGTCATCGGACAACGAGTAGAGCTTATTCATCGTTTAATCCCCGGCTTTTTTCATAATCGTCAGCGGGTTATCATCTTATTGGGCAGCCACAGGGTAAGCTCCGGCCAGATCGAACAGATGACGATCCCCAGCAGCAGAATTACCACAAACGGTGCCGACCCGACAAGGACCCGGGTCAGGGGCACATCGGGGGCGATCCCTTTGACCACATAGAGGTTCAGACCCACCGGCGGGGTGATCAGACCAACCTCCATGTTAATGGTCATTATAACGCCGAACCAGATCGGGTCGAAACCGTACTTGATCAGAACGGGGTAGAGGATCGGGGCCAGGATGAGGATGATCGCAACGGGGGGCATAAAACAGCCCAGGATAAGGAGAAAGATGTTGATGAAAATCATGAGAACCCACTTGGAAAGCCCCGCCTCGACAATCAGGTTTATGATGGCCTGGGTCACATAGAGCTTTGTCAGGACCGCGCCGAAGAGGAACGAGGCGGCGATGATCAGCATGATCATCGTGCTCTCCTTGATGGTAAGCTTCATTATTTTCGTATAGTCCTTCAAGCCTAATCTGTATATAGCCATGACCAGGAGGAGGGCGGTCACCGATCCCACCCCCGCCGCCTCGCTCGGCGTCGCCCAGCCTCCGTAGAGGGCGAACATTATAACGATGATAAGGAAAATGAACGGGGCGACCCGGCTTAAGGCGGAGATCCTTTCGCGCCAGGTGAAATCGACGGTCTCGTAAAATTCGCCGCCCCCGGCAGCCCCGGAAAGGGCATTTCCCCGATTGGCGGCCATCCGCCTCCGGGCCCACTGCGAGTAGATGACCACCCAGATACCCATCATCACCGTGATCAGGATCCCCGGAACCACCCCGGCGAGAAACAGCTTCCCGATCGAGGTCTGGGTGGCGATGCCGTAGATGATCATGGTGACGCTGGGAGGGATGAGGATCCCCAGGGTCCCGCCGGCGACGATACAGCCGGTGGCCAGGGAATCGGGATACCCCCGCTTCCTCATCTCCGGGATTCCCATGGAACCGATGGCCGCGGCGGTCGCCGGAGACGACCCGCAAAGGGCGGAAAAGACTGCGCAGGAGGCGATATTGCTCACCGCCAGCCCACCTGGAAGGCGATTCAGCCAGCGGTGGAGCCCTTCGTAAAGGTCCGCCCCGGTTTTGGTGGCGGCGATGATGCTTCCCATAAGAATGAAAAGGGGAATGGCCAGAAGACCGAAATCGTTGAGTCCATCGAACATGGTGTGGGCGATAAGGTCAAACTGATGGCGGTCCAGGAAGAGAAAAATGAAAAGCACCGAGGGGACCCCCAGGGCAAAGGCAATGGGCATCCCGCTTAACAGGAACACGAGGGAAACCGCTCCGACAATAATCCCCAAGACGTTAGGATCCATGGCCCTTCCCTCCCCTGAATAGCCCGAAGATAAGGTTGAGATATTGAATCGAAAGCAACGTCATCCCCAATGGCAGGAAAAGGTAGGGGATGGCAAGGGGCGGCCCCCAGAGGGACTCGGACCGCCAGCCTTTCGCCGCAGCCTCCCACCACATCCCCCAACCCTTCCAGGCGACCAGGATGCAGAAGATCAGAGAAAGCAAGGAGGTTATCAAAGACAGCCTCCTGTTTACCCCGGGGGGAAGGAGCCTTGTGATCATGTCGATATTGATATGGGCCCCCTCCTTCAAGCCGTAGGCGGCCCCGACGAAGGTGGCAAAGATCATGAGATAGACGGAAAACTCTATCTCCCAGATGGTAGGCACCTTCAGGATGTAGCGGACGATGACCTGATACGTAAGGACAAAGGCGGCAAGGACTATCGCCAGAGCACTTAGGTAGTAGAGCCATTTACTTGCCTGCTCGATCCTTTCCATAAGCCACGCCATGACATCTTTTGTCATCTGACCCCTCCAATCTTCGGGCGCAAGGAGAGAAGACCAATCCCCACCGGAAACGGTAAGGTCCTGCCGCCGGGGTTGCCCCGTCTTATTTCACCTCCAGGGCCATGTCCAAAAGTTCCCTTCCCCCTTTCACCCGCTCCACATAATCCTTCCAGGCGGTCCTCTTGGCCACCTCCGTCCAGAGCCTCAGTTCTTCGTGGGTAAGGTCATGAACGATGACCCCTTTGGCCTTGAAGAGATCGCTCACCTCCGTATCGTCTTTGATGGCCTCCTCCAGGGCGAACTTCTCCAGTTCCCGGCCCACCTCGACGAAGATCCGCTGCTGTTCAGGGGAGAGTTTTCTCCAGGTAATGAGGCTGATCACCAAAGGCTCGAACATGTACCAGGTGGTGGTGATCCGGGGGGAGGTGTAGTATTTTACCTGTTCATAGAGCCGGAAGGATTCGAAGGACGAAGAGGAGGTCATGGCCGCATCCAAGACCCCGGTCTGGAGGGCAAAATAGATCTCCGTCGAGGGCATGCTGGAGATGCTGGCCCCGGCACCATCGTGGAGCATCTTTTCAAACATCTTTCCCGCGGCCCGAATCTTCACCCCCCGGAGATCCTCCGGTTTGATCAAGGGTTTCGATTTCCCCGCCATCCCCCCGCCGCACCAGGCCCAGGTGATGATCTTGATCCCGTTATCTTCGCAGATCTTTTCCAGGGCCCGTCCGATAGGGGCGTCCTTCCAGCGCATGGCCTGGTGATGATCTTTAACCAGACAGGGCATCAGGGTAATGTCGAGAAGGGGAATCTTGCCTCCCGCATAATCGAGAGGATAGACGGACATGTCCAGGGCGCCCCGCAACATGGCGTCATATTGGGGTACCGGTTTGAAGAGGGCCGCCGCCGGATAGATTTCGAACTTGACCGCCCCGCCGGTCCTCTCTCCGACCATTTTGGCAAAGAGCCGGCAAAGGCGGTCCCGGAAGTCGCCTTTATCGATAGTCCCCCCGGGCCATTGATGAGATATCTTGATGGTGATCGGGGGGCCTACGGGCTTCACCTGGGCCAAAACATCGGACCAGGCAAATACCAATAGTGATATCAATGCCCCTGTTATCCATGATCCTGCTTTCCCTTTCATCGTTTGACCTCCTTTTTAAAGCTTGCGGTTGGTTGGTATGATCCAATGAAGGACGCACCGGGCGGAAGCCAGTCGACTGCCGATGCCAGGAAGCAAATCAAAAAGAACCGTCGAGATCGTCTGAAAGTAGAGTAGCTTTCTTGAGGAGCGGGGAAGAAACGAGTCAGAGAACCCAACAGGCACGGTCGCAGAAGCAGATTTCCCGGAGTGTGTATATTTAAAATACCAATATTAATATTGTCAAGTTTTATTTGTATATATTTCGACAAAAGGGGCCGACGGATCCGCCTAGCAGGTAAAGCGCTGCTCATCTCTTTAGGTTATGATAAGTTTTTTGAAAAAAATATTTGGTTTTGCGGGATATTTGTTGTATAAGACGTCAACTCATCACTGCCCAGTCAAGTGACACAGGGGTTTCCGGTTATTATAAGCTCAAGACTGGCCCGGGGCGATAATTTCAGAATGCTCCAGTTAAGTTATCAATATTGTTTCATTACCGAGGATACCGAGAAAGACCAACATCTAACTTTTATGCCTGTTAGCCTGTCGAGCATGAGGATCTCAGCGACCGCTTTTTTCTAAAAGAAAAGGAGCTGTATTTTCGGAATAGCTGTTTTGCCTAAGCGGCTATTAAACAAATTTAAAGGAGGATGGAGGAATGAACAAGGGAGATCTGGTAAACGAGGTAGTGAAGGTTGTAGGGAAGAAGAAGACGGCAAGCGAAGTGGTCAACTGCGTACTGGATTCCATTAAAGCCTCTTTGAAAAAAGGCGAAAAGGTAACCCTCATCGGTTTCGGAACATTCTCCGTCGCCAAAAGGGCCGCCAGAACCGGCCGAAACCCTCAGACAGGCAAGTCCATCAAGATCAAGGCGAAAAAGGTTCCCAAGTTTACCGCCGGCAAAGCCTTGAAGGGCTCGGTGAAATAATAGTTCAATCGGAAGGGCGATCCGGGAAAGGAGAGGCTTTCGACCTTTTCCTTCTCCTTTCCCGGAAACCTGCATAAGGTGGAATCCTGACCGGACAGGCTGAGAATATACCGAAGATCACCGTAGGCCTCATCGATCGGCGGAAGACGATAACCGGTGATTTTGGGGGGTCTTTTTATCAGGAAGGATTCGGCCTCGTCAGGGGCCGGTTCAAGGCGACCGCCCAAACCGGTTCGGTTCTCGTGCGAAACGAATCCGGGCGGATAATTGGAAGCGGGCTTTCCTGCCGATTCACCCCCCTTGGCCCGGAACCCTTTACCCTTGACCGGGTAACGATCGGGCAAAGCTTCCACTGGGAAAGAAGCGAAGAACAGGCCTTTTCCGGGAGCCTCCTTTTCAAAGGCCGCCCCGACGGGACCCTCTGCGCGATCAACGAGATATCCGTCGAGGATTATCTAAAGAGCGTCGTCGCCTCCGAGATGAGCGCTCTGGCACCGTTTGAATTCCTGAAGGCCCACGGCATCATCTCCCGGAGCTGGCTTCTGGCCGGATTGCGACGGAAAGAGCGACCTGATCCAGGTCCCGCTCCTGCCGAGAAGACCGTCCCCAACGAGTTGATCCGGTGGTACGAGCGGGAGGACCACGATCTCTTCGATGTCTGCGCCGACGACCACTGTCAGCGCTACCAGGGGCTTGCCCGGATCACCACCTCCGCTGTAACCGAGGCGCTCTCCGAAACTTACGGCCTGGTCATAACCTCGGCGGGAGAGGTATGCGACGCCCGCTATTCGAAATGCTGCGGGGGCCTTTCAGAGGATTTCGCCACCGCCTGGGCCGATATAACCATCCCTTATCTCTCATGCGTCTCCGACGCCCCCTTTTTCATCTCCCCCATCAGGTCGGAAGAGGAGGCCGTCCGCTTCATCCGGGAGAAATCCCAGGCCTTCTGCAACCTTTCAGACGCGGCCCTCCTCAAGACCGTTCTTTCCGGACACGATCAGGACACCGGCGACTTCTTTCGCTGGCAGGTGTCCTACTCCCCACAGGAATTAACGGAGATCGTCAAGGGCAAAAGCGGTCTGGATTTCGGTTTGATCACCGACCTCATCCCCTTAAGCCGGGGACCTTCCGGGAGGATCCGGCGGCTTAAGCTCATCGGAACCAAGATGAGCCTCGTCGTGGGCAAGGAGCTCGAGATCCGGAGGTGGCTTTCGCCCAGCCATCTCTTAAGCAGCGCCTTTATCGTGGATCAGAGGGGAGGCAATTTCGTCCTGACCGGGGCCGGCTGGGGGCACGCCGTCGGCCTCTGCCAAATCGGGGCGGCGGTCATGGCGGCCCGGGGATTTTCCGCCGGCGAGATCCTCAAGCACTATTTCCGCGGCGTGGAACTGACCAGGATCTATTGAGGAGAGAGATGGGGAAAACAAAAGCCCTGCAGAGAAATCCCTGGGCCTGGGTTCCTTCCCTCTATGTGGCCGAGGGAATTCCCTACGCCATCGCCATGACCCTTTCGGTGGTGCTCTACAAGCGGCTAGGCATCTCCAATACCGACATCGCCCTCTACACCGGCTGGCTCTATCTCCCCTGGGTGATAAAACCCCTCTGGAGCCCCCTTGTCGACCTTTTGAAGACAAAACGCTATTTTATCATCCTGGCCCAGCTTTTCATCGGGGCCTCTCTCGCCTCGATCGCCCTCGCCATCCCCGCCGCCGACTTCTTCAGGTATACCCTCGCCTTCTTATGGCTCCTGGCCTTTGCCTCCGCCACCCAGGATATCGCCGCCGATGGCTTCTACATGCTGGGGCTAAAGCAGCACGAGCAGGCCGCCTTCATCGGGGTTAGAACCACCTGCTACCGCCTGGCCATGATCCTCTCTCAGGGAGGCCTCGTGGTCCTTGCCGGTTATCTCGAACAGCGGGGCTTGGCGGTTCCCGCAGCCTGGTCGATCACCATGTTTGTCTCAGGCGGCGTCTTTCTCGCCCTCTTTCTCTATCACCTCTTTGTCCTCCCCTATCCGGCCGCCGATGTTCCCGCGGGCGCCGGCCTTTCCCGATCCTTTGCCGGGGAATATTTTCAGGCCTTCCGGGATTTTTTCCGCAAAGAGGGAATTCTTACGATCCTTGCGTTTCTTCTCTTGTACCGGTTTGCCGAAACCCAGATCATCAAGATCATCGCCCCGTTCCTTCTCGATCCCCGCGAGGCCGGAGGGCTGGGCCTCACCACGGCCCAGGTGGGGATCGCCTACGGAACCGTAGGGCTCGTCGCCCTCATTTCCGGGGGGCTTCTGGGAGGACTGGCCATTTATAAAAAGGGGCTCAAATTCTGGATCTGGATCATGGCCGCATCGGTCCATCTGCCCAATCTCCTCTACGTATATCTTTCCTTCGCCCTGCCCGGGAATTTCTATCTTATCAGCCTGTCCGTCGCCCTCGAGCAGTTCGGCTACGGATTCGGCTTTACCGCCTATACGATGTTCATGATCATGGTGGCGGAGGGACGCTATAAAACCGTTCATTACGCCCTGGCCACGGGGATCATGGCCCTGGGGGTAATGATCCCCTCCATGGTGAGCGGCTGGCTCCAGCAGTTCCTTGGATATCCCAGCTTCTTTCTCTGGGTTATGATAGCCACGATCCCCGGTTTCATCGTAACGGGCCTGGTCAAGATCGCCCCGGACTTCGGGAAGAAAACATCATGAAGAAACGGTTCAAAACCGCCTTCATCCTGGGGGCGGGGCTAGGTGAGAGACTCAGGCCCTATACCGACCGCTGCCCCAAGCCGCTTCTTCCCCTCCGGGGCCGTCCGATCATAACCTACGCCTTGGACCACCTTCTAGAGATCGGCGTGGAACGGTTCATCATCAACACCCATCACTGCCCCGGAATGTACGACAAAGCCTTCCCCGAAGGCTCCTGGCGGGGCCGGCCCCTCGTCTTGCGCCACGAACCGTCTCTCCTCGACACCGGGGGAGGCCTTAAAAACATCGAGGATCTCCTGCCTTGGGACGAGGCGATCCTCTGTTATAACGGAGATATCGTGACGAACCTTCCCCTGGCAAACCTCATCGCCGCCCACGAAGACAAACGGCCCCTTGTGACCCTGGCCCTGAGGACCTCCGGTCCCCTTTTAAACGTCCGAATCACCCAGGACGAGATCCGCGATATCCGGGGGATTACGGGAATGGCCGGGGAGCGGGGCTGCCAGTTCGCCGGCATCTATGCGGCAGATACGGAGCTCCTTGCCTCCCTGCCCCCGGGGAAGCCCGAATCCCTCGTATCTCTGTTGATCGGAGAAATATTAAAAAAACCGGGATCCGTCCGGGGCGTTGTGATCGATGAAGGATTCTGGCACGATCTCGGCACCGTCGCCGTTTACCGGAAGTTGGAAGCGCAGGGAGTTTTCCTTCCTCAAAAATCATGAACTCACAGGCAACTCCTTTGAATGAGCTGATTCCCTTTGCCCGGAAGGCCCTTAGACTCCCCGGATCGGTGCCCTTGCAAGTACATCCTCTGGCCCGGAGGGGCTCGGAACGGTGTTTCTTCCGTCTGCACTGGGAGGAAAGCAACTCGGCGATCCTGATCCACTACGATCCCGCAAGAAAAGAGAACGCCCGCTACGCCTGTCTGGCCATTTTCTTACGCGCCAAGGGAGTCCCGGTGCCCGGGGTCATCGCCTCGGACGACGGGGGATTCCTCCTCCTTGAAGATTTAGGGGAGACCGACCTCTTCTCCCTGAGGGCCTTGCCCTGGGAAGAACGCCGGGTGCTCTACGAGAAGACCCTGGCGGCTACCTTCCGGCTGCACCTGATCCCCCCGGAGGATTTGCCGGCCCGGGCGGCGGGAAACGAAGATTTCGGCCCCGGACTCTACCGCTTCGAACGGGATTACTTCCGCGACCATTTTGTGAGAGACGTATGCCGGCTGGAGATCACTAATCCCTTCGCCCGGGAGCTGGAGGGAGAACTCTCCGCTCTAGCGGACCGTCTGGGGGAAACGGAACCGGCCTTGATCCACCGGGACCTGCAATCTCAAAATGTCCTTATCCGGGCGGGGGATCCCTTCTTCATCGATTTTCAGGGATTGCGCCGGGGGAGCCTCTTTTACGACCTGGGCGCCCTCTTGGGAGACCCTTACGTCTCCCTCGCCCGTCCCGAGCAGGAGGAACTCCTCGCCTTTTATCTTGGGCTCCGTCAGGATCAGGGAGACCTGCCAATATTTGAGCGCCGCTTCCGGGAGGCCTCGGTCCAGCGGCTCCTCCAGGCCCTGGGCGCCTATGGTTTCCTGGGCCTTGCCCGGGGGCTTACCGGATTCCTCGCTCATATCCCCGCGGGACTGGACCAGCTTGAGCTTGCCCTCGGGTGTCTTCCAGACTTCGCAAGACTCGGAGAACTGGTTTTGGCCTGCCGAAACCGTCTCAAGGAACTGCAACCCTCAGAAGCTATCAGAGAGGAAGGCTTTCGCCTTGACATCCGGCGGCTTTAGTGCCAAATCCCCGGTGAAACTGGCAACAAAACCAAAACAGGAAACGACAGGCAAGCCAGACAAGAAAGGAGACGGGCAATGAAAAGAAGGGCATTGTTAGTGGCGATCATCCTGCTTATGGCCTGGGGGGTGGCTTTGGCTCAGGATCGGATGATCATCTTCTTCAAAGACGGCAAGACCCAGACGATCAATCTCGATGCCATCCAGAAGATCGAATATCAAAGCTCCGCGGCCAGAGAAATCCGGAACCTCGCCCTGAAGAGGCCGGCCCGCCAGTCAAGCAGCTACAGCCACAGCTCCGGCGCCGCCCTTGCCGTGGACGGCAACCGGGAGGGGAATTACTTCGCCGGAAGCGTAACCCATACCCATAACGCCCCAAACGAATGGTGGGAGGTCGATCTGGGGACGGTATGCGCAATTAACGAAATTAAGATCTTCAACAGGACCGACTGCTGCGGAGAGCGGCTCGCCAATTTCTATCTTTTCGTCTCGTCCCAGCCCTTCCCCACGGGCGGTCTGCAGGAAATCTTAAATAACCGGGATATCGCAAGACTCCATTTCCAGGGGACCGCGGGCCGGGAAACGACCATCAACGTGAATCAAAGCGGCCGCTACGTGCGGATCCAGCTTGCGGGGCAAAACTGGCTTCAGTTGGCGGAGGTGGAGGTCATGGGAAGCGAGTCGCCCCTTGCCGGAGGCCAGCCGCCGGTCCGGGAGACCCTGCCCCGGCTACCCGGTCTTATCGCCTGGCTGCCCGGCGACGGGAACGGAGACGACATCGCCGGCAGCCGCCCCGGGACGCCCCGAGGGGGCGCGGCGTTTGCGCCGGGCCTGATGGGCCAGGCCTTCAGGCTCGATGGCGTGGACGATTTTATCGATCTGGGCTCCTGGGTACCGGGACCGCAGTGGACGGTGGAGGCCTGGGTCAACCCCTCGGCCACCCCCCCGGGAAGAAGGACCATCGCCGGCGGCATTAACGAGTGCCGCGATTGGGGCCTTGCCATGGTAAACGGCGAGCTTGCCGCCCTTATCAAACCGCCCGGCGGCTGCGCCATGAACCTCGGTTCGGGGATCAGCGCGGCCCCCGGGAGGTGGTATCATGTGGTGGCGACCTCCGACGGGACCACCGCCTGGATCTATGTAAACGGCGAGGCCCGGAAAATGGCGGCGGTGGAGAGGAATTACCCGGGCTCCGCCGCCGGGACCAGGATCGGCGGCGAGTCCTGCTGCCCGGGAAACAACTTCCCCGGCCTCATCGACGAGGTGCGGATCTACAACCGGGCCCTTACGCCCAAGGAAGTCCTGGAAAACCACAACGCCGCCCTGAGGATCGCCGGGACGGTGCCGGGGGATGTCGTCGGCCGGGCGGGCGTCCCGGTAACCATCTTCTGGCATATGGCGGATAACGCCGACGTCTATCTGAACGGCACACCGTTGAGAAAATACGAGCCGACCTTTCGCACGAGAAGGGACGAGGCCCCGCTTGCGCCCTTTTCCGCCCAGGCGACCCTTAAAAACGGCGATATCTTCACCGTCGGGGGAAGAAGGGGCGGGAGCTTCGGCCTGATGCTCATCGCCGTCGACGCCTCGGGCCGGGTGGTCTTCAAGACCGACGAGAAATCCTGGGCCGTCTATGAACCCGGGGAGAGGGGGGACTGGTTCGAGCCGGCGGTGGCGGCGGCGGCCCCGAAAAGGCCGGTTACCGTTCAGCCCCATCCCTGGCATCCCCAACGGGAGATGAACGCCCGCTACAACAATGTTGCCACCTCGATCTGGGGGGAGCCGCCCAGGACCTTTTCCTTCCTCCTGGGCACCGTCGCCCTGGAGTAGGCGAGGGTTTAAGAAAATATTCACCCCGACTATTGCCTTTTGCACCTTAGCCTCACCCGGCTTTTATCCCAGCGGGTGAGGCCGGATCCAACGGTCTTGCCCAAAGCCGGGATGGGCAGGTTACCCCTGGCCTCCTTATGCCCTTTTCAAGGACTCTCGCCGATGAAACCCATTACCGCAGTGGTTCCCCATGTTGATACCCATCTATTCGATGTCGTCTCCCGCCTGGCGGAAGCGGACCTGGTTGCGGAGGTCATCCTCCTGGCCCCGTCTCCTCCGGAGTTAAAGCCCCCAAAGTGCACCTTCCTGCCCTCTTATCCCCTCACCTCTGCTCTGACCTTAACCAGGATCATCTCGGCGGTCAAAACCGGCTATTTTCTGCTGGTCACAAGGCAAGGTGAGATCATCTCCCTTGATCTCGCCTCAATGGTGGAGGCGGCGGCGGCAAACCGGGCAGGCCTCTTCTACTGCGATTTCCTTGTCGAGGAGAAATCCGGCGCATCCCGCCGTCCCTTAAACGACTACCAGCCCGGAAGCGTCCGGGACGACTTCGATTTCGGCCCCCTGATGCTTTTTAGCGCCAAGTCCTGCCGGGAGGCCCTTGACCGGCACGGCCCGCTTCGGGAGACCGAGTATGCGGGGCTTTACGACCTCCGGCTCCGGGTTTCCCTCGATCACCCCATTGTCCATCTGGCCGAACCCCTCTATCGGGTAGGGGCAGAGGAAAAATCCGCCTCCGGCGAGGGCCACTTCGCCTACGTGGATCCCCGCAACCGGTCGGCCCAGCGGGAAATGGAGGCGGTCTTCACGGACCATCTCAAGCGAATCGGGGCGTATCTCCCGCCCCGCACCCTTGAGGCCCGGGATACAGACCCGGGGTATCCCGTCGAGGCCTCGGTTATCATCCCGGTTTTAAACCGCAGGGAGACCATCGGGGCGGCCATTCAAAGCGCCTTGACCCAGGAGACGGACTTCCCCTTCAATATCCTGGTCATAGACAACCATTCCACCGATGGAACCGGGGACGTCGTCGGTCGTCTCGCCCGGAGTAACGCCAATCTGATTCACCTCATCCCCAAGCGGAGAGATCTCGGCATCGGCGGCTGCTGGAACGAGGCGATCCGGTCGCCCCACTGCGGCCGCTATGCGGTGCAGCTCGATTCGGACGATCTCTACCGGACGAAGGCGACCTTAAGGAAAATTGTGCACAAGTGCCGGGAAGAAAATTACGCCCTGGTGGTAGGCTCCTACACCATTGTAGATGAAAAGATGCGGGAGATACCCCCGGGGCTCATCGATCATCGGGAATGGACCGATGACAACGGCCATAACAACGCCCTGCGAATAAACGGACTGGGGGCCCCCCGGGCGTTTCATACGGGCACAATCAGGAAGATCGGGTTTCTCAACGTAAGCTACGGCGAGGATTACGCCGCCACCCTGGCGATCGCCCGAAAACACCCCGTCGGACGGATCTACGAGAGCATCTACCTCTGCCGGCGCTGGCCGGGGAACACCGATGCCGGATCTCTCCTGGGAGGCGAAAACCGTCACGACGCCTTCAAGGATTCCCTGAGGACCGCGGAAATCCTGGCCCGGCAAAGACTCCTTCGAAAAGAGAGCGAACCTGACGGGGAAGACCCCGGCGGGAAAAAACCCAACCCGGCCTTTGCTCCCGAAAGAACAGACGAGTCCCTTTTAATAAACCACCTCTACAGCTCCTTCTCCGGGGAAGGCTCCCTGCCCGATATGAGTGCGACCCTGCTTGAGAACCAGGAAAACACATGGGAAGAGCTGAAAGAGGGATACCGGTGGCTCGAAAAAACAATGGTAAGGGACCTGCCCGGTCGGGGGTTTGCCGTCCGGATCCTCCACAACGAAGGCCGGATAAAAAGCACCGCCGCTTTGCGCGGGAACCCGGAAGAACCCTGTTTCCTGTGTCTTAAAGCCCTTCCCCCAGCCCAAAAGGGTATCCTCTTTCGCGGCGAATACCTGATCCTCTGCAACCCGTACCCGGTTTTCCCTTCCCATTTCACCGTCTCCCATCTAAATCACCTTCCCCAGACCCTGGAGGACAGGTTCGAGAATTTTCTCGATCTCGCCTGCCGGTTCGGCCCCGGCTTTCTCGCCCTGTACAACGGGGCCAGATGCGGCGCCTCCGCCCCCGATCACCATCATTTTCACGTTCTGCCCGCCGGGGAGCTGCCCCTGGAGAAGGAGGGGCGGGAAGAGGAAAGGCAAATCCCCATCCAGGCGGAAAAGGGCGCCGCCATCTTCCGCCTGACGAACCTGGGCCGGGAGGTTCTGCTCATAACCGGCGACGATCTTTTCGCCATAACCGGGGTTTTCCATAGATTGATGAGGGTTATCCGAAAGCTGCTTGCCTTGAATGAAGAACCCCTGATAAACGCCCTCGGTTCGTATCACGAAGGAACCTGGCGGGTATTTCTCGCCCTCCGGGGCAGGCACCGTCCCGCGGACTTTTTTCTCCCGGAAGAAGAGCGGCTGATGGTGAGTCCCGGGGCGATAGATATCGGCGGGGTGATCATCACCCCGGTCAAGAAGGATTTCCTGCGGCTGGACGGCTCATATGTAGAGAGGATCTACCGGGAGGTTTCCCTCGATCGGGAGCTGGTTTCCCTGATCCTGACCCGGCTCACCTCTTAGGCTGAAAGCACCGCTTCCCGGAGGCGATCGAGGAGCCGCTTCCGGTCGCGATAGATCAGGTGGGCCTCCTGCAGAGTTTTGAGTTTTGGGGTCAGGTCTTGCAATCCAGCATTTCACTTGATATGAGAAATCCATGGCAAGACCATTGAGAATCGAATTGGCTGGCGGATTCTATCACGTGACC
>JBBIJM010000066.1:0-14219 GCA_037445955.1 Syntrophobacterales bacterium | reverse complement strand
CATATAATAATACCCCCCCTGGATTCCGGCGGGCTCGTCCAACTACAGGATAAGATCGTGGATCACTTCGCTCTCACGATCTATCCTTATTCGTTAGCCCCCGTTTAGGGGTTGCCTTTAATTCTTTTTCTTGGCTTCCAAATTGAACTTTTGAAGCAACCAGTCGAGGACGGCTTCCTGATCCTGAATCGTCGCTCGCCGGATTTGCGCAAAAAGATGAATCCGATCCGGTTTTGGCAATGCTGTATTCTGTAATCCTTCATTGCAGTTCGTACAAACCGCTCGCAAGTTTTGCGGCGTATCGTCACCACCTTTCGACTTGTCGAGTATGTGGCCCATGGTCAACCGTGCCGTTCGGTTTACGCCGAGCGGATCGGGATCACCAGCCGCGACTCCGCACATTTGGCAGGTATATCCGTTTCTTTCAAGCACCTGAGCGCGCGTTTGTTTCGAGATACCGCGTGCGAAAGCAGGCACTCGCTCGATTGTTTCCATGAGATATTGATTCGGTTTTAAGTCCGCCCGGTCCTTATGGGAAAGGATTTGATAGCCGTCCTCATTGCGAAGCTCCCGAACCCTGCGCGCCCATTCTACGGCCCCTCCGCTAGCCTTTTGAATATCCTTTGACTCAAGCACTCTGCCAACGTTGCGCAGAAAGAATTCAAGGATTAACTGTTTCGATCCGGGCTTGCGTGGCATGGCGTGTATGCTCCTGGTCATCTGGACGTAGGGATTCTAAACTTAGAGGTAATGGCGGCTGTACCGTACGCTCTCTGCCCATCTGGGCGTATGTGGGATTCAGTTCAATCAGAATCGCCTCGCGGCCTAACTCAATTGCCGCCAACCCCGTCGTTCCAGAACCGCCGAACGGATCCAGAACAGTATCGCCCACACGCGATCCAAGCAGAATACATCGTCGCGCCAACTCACGCGGGAATGCTGCTGGATGTCTGTTCCCGCTTGGGTCGGGACCGAGTATCCAATAGTTGCGGAGATTCGCACCGCTGGCCTCCCGAACGCTGTTCGGATTGTAGAAGTAGGTTGGCGATTGCGCAAACAGGAAAACTTCTTCCGTTGCGTTCGTTGGCCTATTCTTCACACTTTCAGGCATCGCGGTTTTTTTGATCCACGTTATTTTTGACCTCAACACCCACCCATCCGCTTGCAAAGCGAAGGCGACGCGCCAGGGCAGCCCCATCAAATCTCTGTCCTTGAGTCCCCAGCAAGCAGGAACTTTGCAGTTGCGTTTTTGGATCAGTTTTTTGGTGTTGCCGACCACGGCATTCGGGCCGCAATTACCCGTTCCGCCGTTTCTCGCATAACCGTCGCCAACATTAAGCCACACCGTTCCATCGTTACGCAGAACACGACGAACCTCCCGAAATATCGCCACGAGGTTTTCGACGTAAAGCTCTGGCGACGGCTCGGCTCCTATCTGCGCCGGATGATCGTAGTCGCGTAGCCCCCAGTACGGCGGCGATGTTACGCAGCATTGTACGGATTCAGCCGCCAGCGTTGGTAAAATAGTGAGGCTATCGCCAGTCAAGATTTGCAAAACGTTCATGTCAGCTATTATATTGACCCACAGATTAATCAGCAAGCAATTCTTGCGGACATCAAGTCTGATCTGTGACACTGGCTTCCATATACGGCCTAACTCTCGGCTTCAGCGGCGGCGCGAAGCGCCGTCCGCTGCATGCCCTGGTTCGGTGCTGCCTTAACCTTAATCATTAGCAGAACCATTGTAGAGTACCTTGCCTGTAATCTTAGAAACTAGAACTACATGGCTGCTACGAAGCATGAAACCATCTAAACCATGTCCCCGTGGCACATAGATACACCAACATGGTTCCTTGGGCGCATTGTAGATTAAGATATTCTCAGGTACGAAATCGATGCATTCAAGTTGAACTGTTTCCCAATACCGTTGGCTTGCCTGTGAACATTCCTTTCTAACAATATCAACCGCCTCTACTCGCGATACTCGTTTCATGTATGGATGATCATCCTTCCATAGATTCTCTTTGGCACCGAACGACAAAGGTCACCGGGCGCCGGGTTTATCGGCGATCCGGTGGAATGACGGGTTCGCTGGGTTCAATTTAAGGTGCGATTCCGATAATGACGAGCGGAACTGCCGGGACGCCTCTGCCCTGTCTGACGACATTATATAACTCCCCCTCGTAATACGCGACACCGGAACTCATTTCAGACTGAAGAGATTTCATGGGCAGTATTTCAATGCCCACGTCGATACGGTCACCGACGTAAAAGGCCAGATGCTTTACGAACAGGTCGTAAGCCACAAAAGAATACTTGCCGAATTGGACTTCAACGGCAACGCGATCTTTGACAAAATCGGTCTGATTGTAACTGAAAATAGGCGTCTCTCCAGCCTCTTCTATTTCCTTCTTCTGGTCCTGAGCCGGCATCGTAAGGGTTTTGCGGATTAACCTTTCGTTTTTTGTGACCCAATAGCTGACTCGGCTCTCTTCCCATGAACGGGAGCGAAGCAGTTGCGAAAACACAGAATTCATGGCAACAGGGCTATAGAGGAGCTTCCCCTTCATAGTCTTTTCTTTAGATACCTTGGTCTTGCAATCTTCTGCTTTGACGGCTGCCACGACATCTTGGATTTCTTTCCACAGATTTGGTTGATGGACTATCAGGAATTCCCAGCCGTTCAGATGTGAGTAAGTTTCGACAATCTTCATTTGGTTGTATATGCAGCTTTTTTTTCGAGTAACCTCATCTGTTTCGGGTCAGGTTTGGTCCAGGGGGCGATTCGCAAGCTGTTTCCGGCCTCCTCGGGATCGTATACGGGCTTATGCATAGGGCGGGTTCTCAGAGTTCCAACAAGCTCTCCTTGAATACGCTGCCTTGCCAAGTGTAAGTATTTTTCAACCGTCTCCGCTCCTGCTCCTCGACGATTATGACGAATGGCAGCGACGATAGTAGTACCGGTTCCCAAGAAGGGGTCGAATACCCAGTCCCCTTCATCGGTCATGGATAGAACGAGGCGCTCAATCAGTTCGACAGGAAACTGGCAGGGGTGATCCGTCTTTTCTACGTGATTGCTTTTGACGTTGGGGATAACCCACAAATCTCCGGGGTTCTTGCCAAGGGGGTTGCAGGAATACTTACCGGCATTTGGTCCCTTGAAGTATTTCTTCCCAGGATATTTTTGGGGGACCCTCACCGGATCGAGGTTGAAAGTGTATTTGTCGCTCTTCGTGAACCATATGATCGTTTCATACCGGCCCGAGAATCTACGGCTGCAATGCAACCCATGCTCAAAGTGCCAGACGATCCGGTTTCTCATCCGCAAGCCTGCCTCGGTAAAGATTGGATAAAGAACAGTGTCCAGGGGTATAATAGCCCCATTAGCTACATAATTGCCAACCTGCCAACAAATGCTTCCTTGTTGCGAAAGACACCTCACGCACTCGCGAATGACTTCTGCTTGCTGCTTAAGATAGGTTTCCAGCTTCAGTTTCTTTTCGTACTCTTTTCCGATGTTGTAGGGCGGCGAAGTGATGACAAGCGTTAATGATTCATCAGGGATCGTCTTCAGCAGGTTTAAACAGTTGCCGGGATATAGCACTACGTCTTCTGACGGTGAGAATTCTTCGGCTATTTTTCGAGTTTTAAGCATGTTTGTATGATAACAATAGGGGATTCTATAGTCAATCCTTTCCTGCTCTTCCATTTATCAGCGAACATGGCCATCACCCGTGGGATATAGGGTCAGACTTGAATATTGTGCTTGAGACGTTCACTGTTTTTGACGCAGATTAACCGTCCGACTTTCAAATCGACCGGAAACACCGGTGGTATAATTGCACCAGGCGCACCGCCAGCACCGCCATGATCAGCCGGGGCACAAAGATCCAGAAGGCCCCGATCCCCAGCGATATGAACAGGATGGGATCCTCGATCACGGCGTGCTGAATGCCGATGGAGATCTGGAGGGCCTCCGTTTCCTCCTGCGACAGGTTCCCCCCGTTTATCTCCTCCATAATCACCGCCGCACCGTAAATGAGCCCGAAGATCACCGCGGTGACCCAGATAAAACCAACCCGGTCGTTGAGACCCATCAGCTTAAGTATCGGCGAGAAGAGGCGGATGATCCTGTTTATGGCCCCGATTTTCTTTACGATTTCAAGAAGGGTGATTACCGGTATGATGATGAAAAATACCTTGAGGGCGAGGGTAAAGGTGGCCTTGGCCCAGTTCTCAAGCTGGCTTGGAAACGGGATGGAGGGCTGGGCCGCCGCAGCCTGGGCGGCAGGGGTAGGCTCGCCGGGAAGCAGCGGGGCGATCAGGACAACGGTGACCACAGCGGCGATCAGACGGAAGAGGACCGCCTTCCAGGGGCTTATCCCGGTTTTGGCCTGAATGATCCCCTCTTGAATGAGGCTGTGGGCGATAAGGAGAAAAACGGCGATCAGGGTAATTTCCTTAAGGGAAAAAGGGAGCACCACCAGGGCGGCCAGGGCGCTGTAAATACCGGCGGTCAGCCCGATGATAAGGGGCAGGGCCGCCTGGGGCGGAAGAGAAAGCAGACCCATCAGAGGGGAAAGGAGGAAATGCGCCTGCTCAAGCAACCCGCTTGCCGCAAGGAGCATGACCCCGAAAGAGATGGGAATAATCAGCTTCATCATCCAGAAGAATCCCTGCCAGCCCTTCTTAAGGCCGAGGAAGAAACCTTCTTTGGCCAGATCGATTGTTCCTATCATTGCCCTGCCGCCTATTGATTGCCGTATCGTTTATATCCGAGAATGATCGTCTGGCTTGTTTGCCTGTCGCCCTTCACCGGGTGGGCAAAGAGGAAGGCCAGCCCGACTGCCGGGGCGATGCACTCGGCGTCGGCCAATTCCCCGCCGAACACCTTCGGCCCTTTCAGGGCGAGTAACAGGCCGTTTGCCTTAAGGAAGCAAGCGGCCATTTTGATCAGCCCGGGCAATTTGAAAGCCGCCCGGGAGACGACCAGGTCAAAGGTATGCCGGAATTCCTCCCTGCCGGTCAGGGCTTCCACCCGTTCGTTTATCACCCTGGCCCCGGGGAGGCCGAGTTTGCGGATCAGCCCTTTTAAAAAGGAGGCCTTCTTCCGGGATGATTCCACCAGATAAACGTCGAGATCGGGAAAGACAATCTTTAAAGGCAACGCGGGAAACCCCGCCCCGGCGCCCAGGTCGATGACCCGGCTGCGATTGTTTCCCAGAAAAGGGGCCAGCGACAGGGAGTCGGGGAAGTGGCGGCTCCAGATCTCTTCTGCGTCTCTTGCCGAGACCAGATTGATCTTCCTGTTCCAGAAGAGAAGTTCCTCCCAATAAAGATCGAATCTCTCCCCGGCCCGGGCGGTGATAATCGGGCCGTAATCGTTTGAGACCCGGGCGAGAAAAGCCTCCCGGTCCGGGCAGGCGTTATCTTTGGACATCTTCCCTTTCCTTGAGTATAATCCGCTCCAAACGCGACCGCCGGCCCGCGGCCGGGCGGAGCCAATACCCTTAATTAGGAGGCGATCATGTTTAAGTCCCTGGGTCCCAAGACGATAATCTATCCGGCACCGGTGCTTATTGTCGGAACCTACGACAAGACCGGCAGGCCCAATGTCATGACCGTGGCCTGGGGGGGAATCTCGTGCTCCGATCCCCCTTGTGTCAATATTTCCATAAGAAAAACCCGCCTGACCTATGAAAACATTCTTGAGCACCGGGTGTTTACCGTCAACATTCCGTCGAAAGATTTCGCCGCCGAAGCCGATTATTTCGGTATGGTCTCAGGTAAAAAGGGTGACAAAATCGCCGCAGCCGGCCTCACCCCGGTCCGGAGCTCATTGATTTACGCCCCTTACTTGAAGGAGTTCCCCTTTTTCCTCGAGTGCCGCCTCCTTAATTCCTGCGAACTCGGCGTGCACACCCTGTTTATCGGGGAGATCCTCGATCTCAAGGCCGAGGAATCCCTGGTGGAAGACGGATGCCCTTCTTTCGTAAAGACGGCCCCCCTGCTCTACGCCCCCGGCCAGCAGGGTTACTACGCCCCCGGGGAATTCCTCGGACGCGCCTTTTCCCTGGGGAAGAAATAGGGAGTAAAAACAGGCTTCGGGAAGCACCCGCCCCCCCCAAGGCAAGGGCTGTTCGCTGCTTTTTTGAGACCTTGCTAAAGCAGGGGGCGCTTTCTTTTGATCAACTGCAACGGGACCTGCCAGGGATCCCGGAGAAAGAGCATCTTGTCCCCCAGGGGGGAGACGGCGAGCTCCTTGGCCAGGGTGGCCCCCCGGCTGATCAGCCTGTCTCTGGTTTTCTCGATATCTTCCACCTCAAAGGCCAGATGGAGGACTAGGGGATCAATGGCCCCGTAGTCCGGGGATTGTACCGCCGGGTTATTGTAAATTTCGATCATGCTGCCCCCCCGGTCGGCCAGGAAGCGAATAAACGGCGAGCCCTCGTCTTCCCGGACGATCTTTAGCTCAAGATTTTCCGCATACCACCTGGCCATCTGAACGGGATCCTCCACGTTAAAGGCGATGTGTTCCAGTTTCATACGACCTCCCTTGAAAAGATTTTGGCCTACATACGTCTTGAGGGGACGGTCTGTCAAGGAGAGGGTGCTCTCCGGCGGAACACCATCCGCTATCCCGGATGCCGGTGGTTCCAGATGCCCGGGAGCAGTTCCTGGCAAAAGGGACAGACCCCCCGGGAGAGGAGGTTCTTTAAGACCAGGAAGTGGGTTCTTTCGATGACCATCTTTCCGCAGCCGGGGCAGTAGGTGCTGTTTGCCGGATGGCCGGTGACGTTGCCGATATAGACAAACCTGATCCCTTCCCCCCGGGCGATCCGCCGGGCCTGTTCGAGGGTTTTGACCGGCGTATGGGGCAGATGGGTGAGTTTATAAGACGGCGCAAAGCGGGTGAAGTGGATGGGCACCTCCCTTCCCAGGTTTTCGGCGATCCACCGGCACATGTCCCTGATTTCCTGATCATCGTCGTTTAAGGTGGGGATGATGAGGTTCACGATCTCCAGGTGCACCGCCGCCTTCCTGATCCTGATCAACGTATCCTTGACCGGCTCCAGGCTCGCCTCGGAAATATCCCGATAGAAGCGCGGGGAAAAGGCCTTCAGATCCACCGTCACCCCGTCGAGAAATTTCAGCAGTTCTTCAAGGGGTCTCTCCGCCATTCCCCCGTTGGTGTGGCAAATGGTTAGAAGACCGCGGTCTTTGGCCGTCTGGGAGACCTCGATCATAAGTTCATAAAAGATCGTGGGCTCGTTGATGCTGTGGGAGATGGATCGGCAGCCGAGCCTAAGGGCCTCGGCAACAATCTCGGCGGGTGTGAGGCTCCGGGCGGGGATTTCTTCTGGGGCGGACTGGGAAATGGACCAATTGTGACAATGTTTGCAGCGAAAGTTGCACGAGGCGGTATAGACGCAGAGGTTCCGGTGTCCCGGCACCAGGTGGTACATGGGCTCAAGCTCGATCGGGTCGATCTGGAGCCCCGCCGGCCTTCCATAGACGAGGCTGACGAGCTGGCCTCCCCGGTTTTCCCTGGCCCGGCAAAACCCCCTTTTCCCGGGAACAATCCGGCACTGACGGAAACAGAGTTCGCACCGGATGAACCCGGCCTTTTTGCTGAAGTGGCGGGCCTGGCCGAAGGGCGTCTTGCCCGGGGTTTTCGTCTCGGCCCTTGCCCCTCCGGCCAGGGCAGGCAGGCGGGCAAGGAAGGAGCAGCAGATTAACCCCTCCAGGGTCTTTTTTAAAAAGTCACGGCGATAGGTTTCCATATCAATTCCCTTTCCTAATCAGGCGGCCTGTCGGGACGGCTACCCACCTTTCGGTAGAGAAGAAGGAGGGCGAGGCTCCCCGTTTTGACAAAGGCCAAAAGCAGGCAGGTGTCTTTCAGTCCCAAGAGGGGCAGCAGGAGGACGCCGCCTGCGAGGCCGCCGAGAAATCCGCCGCCGAGGTCGGCGCCGTAGAGGATACCGGAGACCTGACCGACCCCCGCCTTGGGGGAGATGTCCAGATAGAGCTTCATGGCCAGGGGAAACTGGATCCCCACCAGGGCGCCCGCGGTAAAGGCGGCCCAGAGGAGAAACAGGTAGAGCAGGGCAAAGACGAACGGCCCGGCCAGTTCATGGGAAGGAGCCGCCAGAATCAGGGGGAAAAGCAAGGCGAAAACGATAAAGGCGGCCTCGCTTTTGATAAAGACGGGGAAAATCCGACCCCTCTTTTCGATCCTTCTGGTCGCCAGGAAACTGCCTGCCGCCGTGCCCGCAAGAAAAATCGTAAGCAAAAGCCCGATCTGGTAGTAGAGGTAGCCGAAGAGGATCTGAAAACTGAAGATCACCGCAAGGGTCAACATCATATCCGCCAGTCCTGAGGTAAACACGGCAAACGGGATGGCGTAAAGGGAAACGGTGGGTTTGGAGACGAAGAGCCCCGCCAGGCCAAGGAGGGCAAGAAAGGCCAGACCTAAGAACAATGCCAGGGTTTTATCTTGAAACCATCTGAAATATTTGAGGGAGGATGGTGAGAAGAGGGCGTTCCAGTAGGCAAGGCCGAAATATACCCCCAGGGGGCGGAAATCGCTGTTTATCCGGATTGTTTGTTCTTTCATGGCCTCGTGAAACCATTTTTGCCAGCGTTCCTGGAGGCGGTAGGCGAGGTAGGGGCCGCCGACGAGACTAGTTTCTATCCCTCTTTCCTGAAGTCGTCGGGCCAGCACCTCGTCTTTCAGCTCCCCGAGGGGGGAGACGGAGGCCAGGTAGATGTTGGTATCGCCGGGGATGATTTGCACCTCCGAAAAAACGCTTTTCAAGGTATCCAGGATGCAACCGTTGAGATTTTTCATCTCCGGGCTGAGATAGGTAAGGGACCCGGGCAGGGCGATCACCAGAAGGCCCGGGTCGTTTAACCTGGTCCGGACGGAGGCGAAAAATTCCCGGGAAAAAAACCGGTTGGTCTGGAGATCCTGGGGGGAAGGGATACCCATGAAGATCACGTCGAACCGGGCCGGGGTATTTCTGAGGAAAAAGCGCCCGTCGGCATAGTGGATCCTCACGCGCCCGTCGGTGAGTTCCCCTTCGGTGACTCCGGTGGGATAGCGGCGCAGGAGTTTCAAGAGCATAGGGTCCAACTCTACGTAGTCGATGGTCTTTACGGGATGTTTCAGGATCTCCCGGATCATTCCCCCGGCCCCGCCGCTTAGGATCAACACCGTCTCCGGTCTTTCCTGGGAGAGCAGGGAAAAGTGGACCAGATCTTCCAGAAAGGCCACGTCGGGATGAGGGGCGACAATGACCGGGATGCCGTCGGTATAGAAGGTGAACTGTTCCCCCTGCCTGGTTACCGCAAGGTTGCTGTAGATCGAGTTTTCGTAATGGATCACCTCGAGCCCGGGCCAGATAAACTTGAGAGAGGCCTGATGAATCCCCCGGGCGAGGGGCCCCACAAGGAGAACGAGGAAAACCCCGGCAACCACGAGGGAGGAAAGCCGAAGCCAGGGCGGATGGGCCCACCGCAACGATCCGGACGGCCCGAGGAGGGCGAGGGAGACTATCCCGTTGGCCAGACCTACCCCAAGGACGATCTCGAAGGATGTCAGATGGGGGATCAGGAGGAAGGTGATAAGGAGACCGCCCAAAATAGCCCCGAGGGTTTCCAGCAGATAGACCCGGCCCGCCGCCGCCGCCTTGTCCCCTTCGTTGCCCGCGTAGAGCTTGCAGCTATAGGAAAAGAGCGCCCCGTGGGACAGGCTGACCGGCAGGAGGATGACAAAGGACAGGTAGAAAACCGGCAGGAACCCCAATCCCTCGCCCGGGGTGGCCAGGATCAGGTACTTGAAGATCCGGGTGAGCAAGAGGGCAAGGGGGAGGGATAAGGCGAAGATAAGCTGGAGGAGCACATAGACCTCTAAGCGGCGGGTCGGCCTTTCCGCTGTCCGGCCGAGGAAGAACGCCCCTGCGGCCTCGAGGATAAGCCAGTTGCCCAGGATCACCCCGATGGTGAGTTCGTTGCCGAAGAAGGAGACCAAAAGCTCCCGCAAAAGGAGGACTTCGGCCATAATGCCCCCTGCGCCCATCACGGCGATCGCCGCTTTAAGGGGGATCGGGGGGGCCTCCGGGGCCTGTGCTGAGGGGACGGGGGTCTCTTTCATGTCGATTACGCCGGATCCGGAACCGGTTTGGCGGCAGGGTTCATCTCGCAGCGCCTCCGGCGGGAGGCGAGGGGAAAATTGCCTATTCCCTCAAATCGGAGATATTAAGCTCGAGCATCTTAATATTTGCCTGGAGCCTGATCACATTCCGCCTTACCGCCTCGATGTCTCCCCCGGCGGCCAGGATATCCAGGGAGAGCTCCCTGAGCCTGTCGATGAGGCGGGCAAGCTCGCCGATTCTTGATTGTTGTTCCACCGGCTACTCCTTCCTTAAGTCCTTGAATCTCCTTGCCTTCACCTCGTAGCGAGGCAAGCTTTGATAGGGATGGGTCTCGATCCGATAGCCCAGATTGGTTACGACCCGGAGCCGGTCTTTCAGGCAGGCGAGGATCTCTTCCCTCCGGGGCTCGCATTCCGGTTTGATTTCCACCTTGAGGAGAAGATCGTCCAGATCGCCTCTCTTGGTGACCACCACCTCGTATTCGCTGTCCAGTTCGGGAAAGCCCCGGACCACCTCTTCGATTGCCGAGGGGGCCAGCAGCACCCCCTTCACCTTGGTGATGTCGTCGGCCCGGCCGGCGACGCCGCCGGCGATGGAACGGAACGTCCGGCCGCAGGGGCAGGGCTCTCCCTTCCAGGCGATGATGTCTTTCGAATCGAACCGGATGCAGGGTTTGCCAAGGCGGTCGAAGGCCGTTACGATCAGGGAGCCCCTCTCTCCGGGCGCCTCGATGCTTTTCCCCGTGTGCGGTTCTTCTATCTCCACCAGGAAAAAGGCCTCGTTTACGTGGAGGTCGGTTTCCTGGGCGAGGCAGCCGTAGCTCCAGGCCCCGATCTCCGTCGCCCCGATATGGTCGAATACCCGGGCGCCCCAGGCCTCTTCCATCCGCTTTTTAGTGGCGGGGATGCTGGCCCCGGGCTCCCCGGCGCAGGTGATCCTCTCGATGTCAAGATCCCTCGCGGGATCAAGCCCCATCTTCCGGGCGGCATCGGCCAGGCCCAGGACGTAGGTAGGGGTCGCCATAAAGGCGTTGCATTTCAGTTCCTTCATCTTCATGATCCTGGCCGGGGTATCGAGGATTCCGCCGGGGACCACCTCGCAGCCGATCTTTTCCGCGGCGTAATGCCCCGCCCAGAAGGCGACGAAGACGTTGTAGCCGAAGGGGAGAAATACCCGGTCCGTATCCCGGTATCCCTGGGCATAGAGGATATAGCACCAGCATTCGGACCACCATTCCCAGTCCTGCCAGGTATCCCCCTGATAGACCGGGGTGCCGGTGGTGCCGCTGGTCTGCCTGAAGGCGGTGACCTCGCTTAAAGGAACCGCAAGGAGATCGCCGTAGGGAAAGGGGGGCCGCCCCTGGACCTCCCGGAGCGTTTCCTTGTCGATTTTGGGGACTTTTTTTATGTCCTCGAGGGTCTGGATATCGTTCGGCTCCAGTCTCGCCCCCTGATAAAGCCGCCGATAAAACGGCGAGTTTTCATAGGCCCAGGTTAATATCCTCTTGAATTTTTTGAGCTGAAGCGCCCGCAGTTTTTCCTCGGGCAGGGTCTCAAGGATCGGGTTCCAACAGGCGTTTGGCTTCATGTCTCCTCCCTTGTCCGGTTTCAGTTGTCGCGCTGGGGCTGCGTACCCTCGAGAAAGGGAATTCAATGTCAACGGGGCTTGAAGAACAGGGAACAGTCTCTTTGAGGCAAGATCAATTCTTCCCGGTGGCCAAAGGCTATATCGTTATTAATAAAGTAAATCCGCTCCGGCGTCAATTCGTAGAAATGGACCGCGGCAACCTTCTTCGCGACGGCCTCGCCGAACTTCAGGGGATGGCGGAGAAAATCGGCGACCAGGGGGAATTTCATTAAATATTCCTTAAGAAGGCCGGGGTGCTCCGCCGGGGGGCCAAGGGTCCTTGCAAAACCCGCAAGCTGGATGCCCTTGATGTCCTGCCAGTGGCGGTAGTCTTCGGTGATGGTGGCCGAGACGAGGGGGTTGGCGGCGATATTCGCGCCGTGCCGGCTCGCTTTGCTGCTTAGAAAATGGATGATAAACCCCCTGTTCACAAAGAACAGGTTAGCGCTGTGGGGCACGCCGTCTTGAACCGTGGCCAGAGAAAGGGTATGGCGGTTCTCCAGATAGCCTAAAACGGTCTTTTCGATTTGCCCTAAGGTCATGTTGAGTAATTTCCGCATCAATCGGCTTTTCGGCGGTTAAACAAGGCCTCCGCCCGCGCCCCCTCCTCCTCGGACCAGCGTCGAAACAAGGGGGTCCTGATGCCGATGAAATCAAGGGCCCGGCCTACGGACTGATCGATGAGATCGGCGATGGTCCGGGGCCGGTCGTAGAAGCTGGGAGATGGCGGCATGATCACCGCCCCCATCTCCGTAGCCTGGAGCATCAGCCGCAAATGTCCCTGATGAAACGGGGTTTCCCGAATCATAAGGACGAGTTTCCGGCGCTCCTTGAGGGTAACATCGGCGGCGCGGATGAGGAGATTGTCGTTATACGAATGGGCAATGCCCGAGAGGGTCTTGATGGAACAGGGGGCGACGATCATTCCCAGGGTTTCGAAGGAGCCGCTGGCGATGGCGGCCCCGAGGTTGGCGGGGTCATGGACCGCCCGGGCGAGGGAATGGACGCAGCCTGCGGTGTAGTCTGTCTCGAGGGCGAGGATCTTTTCTGCGGCCTCCGATATGACCAGGTGGGTTTCGATTTCCGTCTCCCGGAGGGCCTCAAGCAGCCGCACCCCGTAAACGGTCCCGCTTGCCCCGGAGATGCCTATTATAAGCCGTCTGGTCATAATTCCATGGGGTCAAATCTTTACTCTTGACATTTGGCCCAGCTCGCTCACGATACCCAGGTCCTGGTCGTAACGATCGGGCCATCGGCATCCTTTGGCAGGGGCCTTCACCCAGGAGCAATTCCCGCACCGATGCCCCTGAGTCACGGAAGTCATCAACCTCCCCAATCCTCACCAATATCCACGTCCCCAATGTCCAATATCAATACAATATCAATATCAAAGTGGCAATTATTTCTTTCCCCATTCCGGGGATAAGGCAATTATTGCCCGTTTAATCAAAGGATTTTTCCCGTCGGGTCCAGAGGTCCATCTGGATAACTCATTAAATACACGGGGCTTTTTAAATCTCCTGTCTTGCCATATCTTCTGGCATGACCTTTGCCATTCTTTAGGTCAAAGGGAAATCGTTTCGGTCCCCTTGATAGATATCAACCAGAGAACACCCCGAGAGGAAAGAATGATCGAGTTCTGGCCGTTAAATGCTTCGACCAACCCTGTAGCGCAGACACCTTCGGCGCCCGATTCCCCCGGCTTTTTTCAATATCTCCTGGATATTGTTCTCACCGGAGAAGGAGGCGGCCAGGGAGAGACGACAGGTAAAGATAGAAATGCCCTCCTCTGGTCTCAAGGGGATCTGCTCAGATCTCTTTCTTTTGCGCCGAGCCCGGAATCAGAGCTCCAGGCCCCTTTCACTTTTCCTTCCGGTACTGACCCTGCCGCCGGAGCAGCTTATCCCCCGGGAGCCAAGGAAGGGGTAAACCCTGTTTCGGTCTTGCCGATCTCGTCAGAGAGCCAGCGGCAGCCGGCCGGCGGAACGTTCTCGCTCGTTCTTGCCATACCCTATCCGGGCGGACAGGCCCCTTTTTCCTTAAGTGAAGGTAACGAACAGAGGCTTTTCCCACCCCAGGAGACACCGGCCCCCTTCCCTGCGCAAGATGTCCTGGTGAAAAGGGGCAAGGAGGGGGATACCGCGCCGCCACTGAAGGGGGAAACCGATCCTTCTCTTGAATCGTTTGGCCCGGGCGCCAAAATCCCTTCGCCTCCCCCAGGCGGATCCCATCTTGCCGGGCCGGGGGATTCGACCAGGTCGGGGGTTGCGCCCCGGCAGACTCTCATCGCCTCGAGCAGCCCGGTCATTTTAGCCGCAAAGGGAGAGGGCTGGGTGCCTGCTGATCCGATAGGGACAGAGGCAGAAATTCCGCCCAAAGAAAATCCATCCCCTCGCCCCGCGGTCAATCCCGTTACCCAGCCCGGGCTCTCGGATA
>JBBIJM010000065.1:0-14458 GCA_037445955.1 Syntrophobacterales bacterium | reverse complement strand
CAGATTGTGGAACTGCCAGAGGCCGTCCTTAAAGACGGCCTTTTCCGCATCATACCGCCTCACCGGGCGGAAGTCCCCGTCGAACTGATTGATCGTGATTCCGAAGAGACTGTTTGTTTTCCGATCAAACAGCCGGAAATTATATAGCCCCATCTGTCCCCGGTACCAGAGTTCATTCTGGCCGAAAGAACCCCGGATTTCCTGTTTCTGGATTTCTACCCGGATCAGCCGATCGGCCCTTTCGTTGGTTTGGGGGGTGACAAATTCGGTGAAGAGAAAATAGATGAGGGAAAAAAAGGCGGCCAGCAATAAAATGGGAAGGGAGGTTCTGTAAAGGCTGATCCCGCCTGCCTTGAGGGCGGTCAGTTCGTTGGTCCGGGAAAGGGAACCCATGGTGACCAGGGAGGCGATGAGCACCGCCGCCGGGGCGACCAGGGAGGCCAGCATAGGCAGGGCGGCCAGAAAATACTTAAACATCTGCCCAGATGTGGCGCCGTTGCTCATGAACATGTTCATTTTTTCGAAAAAATCAATGATAACCGAAATAAGCAAGAGACTTATAAAGATCAATATAAAGAAACGGAGAAACTCTCTGGTTATGAATCGGTCTAGAATCGTCATTTACCGGTACTCATGAAAGAAGATTTTTTGTCGCCCCTCAAGAAGCCGGATCCAGGCATATTTAACCGTCTTTCCTTGGCCGAGAAGGTAAAGAGGACGAGCCCCAGGGCGGTAAAGAGGATGTTCGGCGACCATACCCCGAGGGTCGGATGAACCTGGCCCTTCTCCGCCAGGGCGTCTCCGGCCAGTTGCAGGAGATAGTAACTCATTACGATGATCAGTCCTACGGTGAAGCCCCGGGCCTTGACGGATCGGGTGGCCCTTATCCCCAGGGGCAGTCCCAGGAGTCCGAATACCAGGCAGGAAAAGGGAACGGAGAACCTCCTGTTCAACTCCTTGGCTGCGCCAAGATAGGCATGTTTGTCTTGGGCGCTTTTATACCTTTGCCGGAGATCAAAAAGGGAGAGATCGGAGGGAGGAATCTGATCGGTATTGGCCTCCTGGGGAGGGGATGAGGCCATGTTCAGCCTTACGTCGTAGGAGGTGAAGCTCAGGAGGCGGTAATGTTTTTGTGAAGGGTCGGCCAGGTGGAGGCCGCCGTCTTCCAGACGCAGGTAGATGGCCAGAGACCGGGGATCCGCAAGGAGCACCGCCTTTTTCGCAATGAAGATACCCCGCTCGTTCAGGGAGCGCTGGTCGTAGATCAAGACCCCCTCCAGATGACCGCCGTGGCCGGGCACCCTATCGGCGTAGATGGTGAGACCCTTGAAATCGGTATTGAAGACCTTTTCCTTGATGCTGATACCGGCCATTTTGGAGGCCATGTCAAAAAGCAGGCCCTTTAGGGCCTGGTTGCCGGAAGGGGCGAGGGTGACCGTAAGGAAGGTCAAGGCAAAGACAAGGGTCGAGATGGCGGCGACTGGTGAAAGGAGCTGAAAGAGGCTTATCCCCCCCGCCTTCAAGGCGATAATTTCACTTTCCGACGAAAGGCGTCCCAGTCCGATCAAAATCGCCGTTAGCAGAGATACCGGCAGGGTGAAGCTGAGGAAGTTAGGCAAGAGGTAGAGAAAGAGCCGTCCCAGATCGATTGCCGAAAGGCCCTTGTTGATCAAGAGGTCCATAAGCTGGAGGGCCTTTCCCAGAAGGGCGATTGCGGTCAGGATAAACAGGATAAGGACAAAGAGAAAGGAGATCTCCTTGAATATGTACCGGTCGATTATCTTCATGGGGGAGGTAATAACAGGAAACCGGACGTATTTACAAGGGTTAAAAAAACCTGCGGAGAGCTTTGAAAAGAGGTCATGTTTGACAGAGGCGGTAAGATATGAGAAGAAGGCATGTCCCGTAAGGGGGGCTAAATCCGCAATTTAAGGTTTATGGATTATGCAAGTCGATACCATGCGCAAGATAGATCGTTACCTCGGGATAGCCATCTGTTTCATCCTGTCGGCAATTGATCGTTTTAAAAGACTGCTCGTGAGTCGCAAAGAGGTCAGGGCCCAAAGAGCCCTGTTTATAGAACTTTCCGAGATGGGAAGCGCCATTCTGGCCGATCCGGCCATGAGGTATCTCCGGGAGAAAACAGGCTGCGAGCTCTTCTTTGTGATCTTTAAGAAGAACAAGCCGAGCTTGCGCCTTCTTAAGACCATCCCCGAGGATAATATCTTTACCATAAGAGAGGGCAATCTCCTGGTCTTTACCTTAGATACCGTCCGCTTCCTCCTCTGGACGAGGAGAACGAAGATCGATGCGGTGGTGGATCTGGAGTTGTTTTCGAGATTTACGGCGATCCTCTCTTACCTCTCCGGGGCGAGTTTAAGGGCGGGATTCTATCGTTTTCATCAGGAAGGCCTCTACCGGGGGTCCCTCCTGACCCATAAGGTGAGCTATAATCCCCATTTGCATATCGCCGGGAATTTTCTTGCCCTGGTTTATCCCCTTACGACCGGGGAAAAACAGGAACCGTTTACCAAGGCCCGCATTCCCGACGGGCAGCTAAAACTGCCCGGGATAACTTACAGCAAGGAGGAGAAAAACGCCCTCTTAGAGAAGGTGAAAAGGTTCTTCCCCGAATACGACCGGGGTTTCCATAAAATCATCCTCATCAATCCCAACGCCTCGGAGATGCTCGTTCAAAGAAGGTGGCCGATGGAATATTACCGGGAGCTGGTGAGTAAAATCCTCAAGGCAAGCGAGAGGATCGTCGTTTTGATTACCGGGGATTCCCGGGAGAGGGTTGAGGCGGAGGGTCTGGTCGGTAAGGTGAATGATCCCCGTCTGGTCAATTTTGCCGGGGCCTTAACCCTCGAAGAACTGCCCGTGTTATACAGTATCAGCGAATTCATGGTGACCAACGACTCCGGACCAGCCCATTTCGCTTCGGTAACCTCGATGCCTACCTATGTATTCTTCGGTCCCGAGACCCCCCTCCTTTATCGCTCTCTCGGGGAGACCAGGCCGATCTATGCGGAATTTGCCTGTTCCCCATGCGTAAGTGCATATAATCACAGGAAAACTATCTGCAGGGATAATTTGTGCCTGAAGTCCCTCGCCCCGGAATATGTCTTTGGCCTCCTGAAAGACGATTTAGAGAAGATAGACGGTGCAAGGTAGAGCAACGATAGGGATGATAAGAGAGCACCGGGCGGCAATCGCCGTCGCTTCGGCCTTTGCCGCAATCAGATTGGCCGTGGCGCCGCTCTTCGGTTTGGGCGTCGACGAGGCCCATTACGTTCTCTATGGCCTGAGGCCGGCGCTCAGTTATGTCGATCACCCCCCCTTGACCGGTTGGATTCACCTTCTGTTTAATCATCTGCTGGGCGGGGGGGAGTTGGTGGCGAGATTGCCGGCGATTGTCCTTTCTTTTGTCCTTTCCCTTTTGGTCTATCAATTTCTCCTTGGGATATCCGAAAGTAAACGGACGGCCCTGCTGGGGTCGGTTGCGGTTAACGCCTCTTTCATCCCGGCGGCCCTGGGGATTATGCTCCTGCCCGATTCGATCCTGATGGTTCTGGCGTTTCTCTTCATCGCAGCCGTAAAAAAGGTTGAATCCCAGGCCCGGTGGCGGGACTTTCTCCTGCTCGGGGCGATCCTGGGGATGGCCGGGCTTACCAAATACACCGCGGTTCTCTTTTTGCCCCCCTTGATCGGCTATCTCCTGCTCAAGAGACGTTCGGACCTCCTTTTTTCGGGGAAGATGGTTGCGGCGGGTTTAGCCGGTCTGATACTCATAACCCCCGTTGTCCTATGGAACTATTTTAATGATTTCTTGAGTTTCAGCTATCAGACCGGGCGGGTGTTCGCCTCGGGCAGACCGGATGCGGCGAGCTTTTTCACCTCCTTAGCCGGCCAGATCGTGGGCTATAGCCCGTTTCTATTTGCTATTGCCTGTTGGGGATTCATCCGGTCGGTTAAGGCGAAAAACGATTATCTGATCTTAAGCGCCCTTTTAGGGGCCTCGATGATGTTATTTTTCACTTACAGCTCTTTTTACGAGGTTGCCTTGCCCCATTGGTACGCCGTCTTCTATGCCCTTTTTATCCCGATTGGGGTTTTTAAGCTAAGAGAATCAGCAGGCAGGAAAACGAGGATATTTCTCAATTTTTCCGTCTATTTTTCCCTTTGTCTCACGGCGCTTCTGTATTTGCTGCTGGCCGGCAGGGCCATCCCCTTTCCCGATTACCAGTCGCCCTTCCGCGACATCTACGGATACGACCTGATCGCCCGTCAGGCCGACCGGCACCTCCAGGAGATCCCGGGAGAGAAGAAGGCCCTGGCGCTCACCGAATGGACAATGGCAAGCCGGGTGATCTATTACAGCCTCAAATACGATAACCGGGTTTTCTTGATCGACCGGCGCCGGGATCAATTCGATCTCTGGGAGAAGACCTCCCCCCTGGGCTATGACCTGGTCTTTATCAATTCCCATTTTTCCGGCCCAATGGGCGACCCGGGCTGCGGCCGGTTCGAGCAGGTCTCGGAGCTCCCCCTGGCCATTCGCGGGGGCCTGGTGGATAAGATAGGGTTTTACAGGTGTTACAATTATCGGGGGAAAAACTAGATGGCAAGAAAAGCTGTCCTCTGGTTTCTTCTTACGGTTCTTTCCGTTATCGGGTGCTATTATCTCTTCGATTTGCCGATCTTATCTCTTGTTCTCCATCTGCCCCGCCCCGTTCTTGATGTTTTTGAGATAATCACCAGATTTGGTGAATCTCATCTTTATCTCCTGGCCTCCGGGGTGTCTTTCCTTTTCTTTAGATACGTAGTGGCAAACAGGGTCTGGGCCGACCGGTCCCTTTTTATCTTTTCCTCGATTGCCCTTTCGGGAATCCTGGTAAATATCATTAAGATCCTCTTTGGCCGGATGCGTCCCCTCCTGTTTACAGAGGCCGGTCTTTACGGGTTTGAGTTCTTTCGCATCGGCTACGAATATGCCTCTTTCCCCTCGGGTCACACCGCCACGGCCTTTTCTTTGGCCGTTGCCCTCTGGCTTATCTGTCCTTGGCCAAGCTTCCGGGTTCTCCTTCTGATATTTGCTTTCCTCGTCGGGATCAGCCGGGTGGTAATAGGTGTTCACTTTGCGGGGGATTTTCTGGCCGGCGCCTATCTCGGTTCGGCAACGGCGTTTCTTCTCAAGGGATATTTCGCCCGCCGCCGGTGTAAAACGGGCGATATACCTGACTCCGACCGGTCATTGTAATTCCTTATGCCTTGACAATGGAGTCTCGATCACGTAACCTGCCGGCATCTTCCTGGCGCGGGGGAAAACGGCTATGGTCGGTATGTTGATTGTAACCCACGGGGATCTGGGGAAAGAGCTCTTAAAGACGGCGGAAATGATCAAGGGTTCCCTGAAGGGGGTTCAGGCCCTTTCGGTGGATCAGCAAAGGGGGGTCGAGGAGATAAGTCGGGAGATCGCCGCGGCCATCAAGAAGCTGGACCGAGGGAAGGGGGTTCTGATTTTAACCGATCTCTTCGGCGGGACCCCGTCAAACATTTCCCTTTCCTTTCTCAAAGAGGGAAAGGTCGAGGTATTGACCGGGGTCAATCTGCCCATGCTGCTTAAGATGACGGATTTACAGGAAGGAAAAACGCTCAAGGAACTGGCCGTTTTGGTCCGGGATTATGCCAGGAAAAATATCTATATCGCCGGGGAAATCTTAAGCAAGAAGCTGGATGGATAAAATTGCCTCAACCGCTCAATATCGTTCTTGTTCGCGTTGACAACCGTCTGGTTCACGGACAGCTTCTTGAGGCCTGGATACCTTATCTAAAGGCCGGGTGTGTGATTGTGGTCTCCGATGAAGCCGCCGCGGACTTCTTTCATGAAACGGTAATCCGGATGGCGGTTCCCAATGAAATCGAGGTGTTGGTAATCGGAGTTGATGATTTCTCAAGGGAGTTCGCCTTTACTAAAGGCCAGGGCAAAAACACCGTCGTCCTGTTCAGTAACATTGCCGGTGCAGCCAGGGCCTATGACCGGGGATTTAGATTCACGAGTTTAAATATCGGCAACGTCTATGACGAAAACTGCATCTTATGCTGTTCCCGTTCCGTCTTGCTAAGCGAGCAGGATATTGATCTGATTTCCACCCTTATTAATGAAAAAGGGGTGACGGTGGAATTGAGAGGGGTTCCCCGGGATGAGCCCGATGACTTCCGGAACATCATCGGTCAGGCAAACAGGACCGAATCTTGAAAAGCTACCTTTTCATTGCCCTCATTGGCGCCCTTATCTGCCTGGACAGAAGTTCGGTGCAGTCCCTGGTTTCCCGCCCCATCGTGGCCGCTCCACTTCTCGGTTTCCTCCTGGGGGATCCCCTGACTGGTCTTGCAGTCGGGGCTTTTGCCGAATTGATCTGGATCGATCAGGTTTCCATAGGCGGGTTCGTTCCCTGTCATGACACCCTGGCAGCCGTCCTGATAACCGGCGGGTTGATCACCTCTTTCGGCCCGGCGGGATCGATTGCCCCGCCGCAGATTGCCTTCGGCTTCCTCGTGTTTATTCCTCTGGCCTACCTCGGCCGGCGGCTTGAGATCTCTCTCATCGGGTTGAACGGCAGGCTGGCGGATAGGGCGAAAGAGGCCGTGGCAGGTTACGATTTCAGGAAGATCGATCTTTGGCACCTGCTTTGTATCCTGGTTTATTATCTCTCTTTTTCCCTTCTTATTTTTCTGGCCCTGGCCTTTTTCGGGGAGATTGTGACCCTTGCCTACCCGGAGCTTCCTCCTCCCTTGATCATGGCTTTGAAGATAACCTACTTTATCCTGCCTCTTCTCGGGGCGGCGGTGGCGGTAACGGTGATCAGGGAGCAGCCTTTCCTTCTTTACGGTGTAATTTTCTTGGGTGTTTTGCTCCTTCCCTTCGTTAAAAGATAAAGCCCAGGCCCGGTGGATGAAGCGGATGTTCAAGATAACAGAGATGAACCAGGCCGATCTGAAGGAGGTGCTTTTACTGGAGGAGTCGATCTTCCGGGCCCCCTGGAGCATGGGGCTCTTTCAAGCGGAACTCGCTTCCCCCCTGAGCGCCTGCCGGGTGGCCCGGATGATCGGGCAGGACGGGGAAATGATCGTCGGTTACCTTATCTCTAAAACCATCAGAGACGAAACCCATCTGGAGAGTATCGCGGTGAGGGAAGATTTCAGAAACAGGGGGATCGGATCTCTCTTGCTTGACGATATGCTGGCTGTGGCCGTAAGAAACCGGGTCGAGAAGATTCACCTGGAGGTCCGGCGGGGAAACCTGGCGGCCCTTGAATTGTATAAGAAAGTAGGCTTCGTTCAATGCGGGATCCGTCGGAATTACTATCCGGAAACCGGGGAAGACGCCCTTCTTATGACCCTGGTCATCGGCAATCGAGGGGGGATGCGGATTTCTTGAAACAACTTCAAAAATCGCTAAAAAGCACTTGACACCGTCGCCGCTGATGCTTTAAATTCCAATTAAAATCAAAGGCGTTTGATCCTTGACCATTATGGCCGGGCAATGAAAGAGGGCTGGTTGACCAGCCCTTCGTTCAATTAGCGGGAAGGTTTCAGGAAGTTCTGAAAGGACAAGTCTATGAGAAGGTTGTATCTCGATCATGCCGCCACGACGCCGCTGGTCCCTTCGGTCCTTGAGGCGATGAGGCCTTTCTTTATGGAGAAGTTCGGCAATCCCTCGAGTCTCCATCATTTCGGACAGGAGGCAAGGCAGGCCGTTGAAAAGGCCCGGGGGGAGGTCGCCTCGTTTATTGGGGCGAGGCCGGAGGAGATCGTTTTTACCTCAAGCGGCACGGAAAGCGACAATCTGGCGGTGAAGGGGGTGGCCGCCGCCCTGGGCAACCGGGGACGGCATATTATCACCTCGGCCATCGAGCACCACGCCATAAGCGAAACCTGCTCCCAACTTGCCCGTCAGGGCTTCAAGATAACCTTTCTTTCCCCGGATGAGCAGGGACTTATAGATCCGGATCAGGTGAGAAGGGCGATTGTCGCCGAGACGATTTTGATTACCATTATGCACGGAAACAACGAGATCGGAACTATCGAACCGATTGCCGAGATCGGCAAGGTTGCCCGGGAAAACGGCATCCTGTTTCATACCGATGCCGTGCAGACCCTGGGTCATATCCCCATCGATGTTGATGAATTGGGGATAGACCTCCTTAGCGCCTCGGCCCATAAGCTCTACGGCCCGAAAGGTGTGGGGCTCTTGTATGTGAGAAGGGGGACCCGCCTGGAGCCTCAGCTTGCCGGCGGGGATCAGGAAAGGAGGCTTAGGGCCTCCACCCATAATGTTGCGGGGATCGTCGGGTTCGGCGCCGCGGTGGCCTGTGCCCGGGAGAATCTGCCGTCGGACGGGGAAAGGCTGACTTCCCTGAGAGACCGTTTTATCGCCGGGCTTGAGAAAAAAATCGAAAATTGCCGGATCAACGGTCATCTTAAGCTGAGACTGCCCAACAATGTCCATGTTTCTTTCGAATACCTCGAGGGAGAATCACTGGTGCTATCCCTGGATCTGGAAGGGATCGCCTGTTCCACCGGCTCCGCTTGCAGTTCCCTTAGCCTCGAACCCTCCCACGTTCTTCTGGCGATAGGTTGTCCCCGGATCCTGGCGCAGGGGTCGGTGCGTTTTTCCCTGGGAAGGGAAACGAAAGGGGAAGATATCGATCGGGCCCTGGAGGCGCTGGAGCGGATCGTCCAAAGGCTGAGGGCCATGTCTCCCCTGTACAGGAAGATTACCTCCGGTGCTCCCCGGTGAAGAAAAGGGTCATGGCCGCCATGAGCGGGGGGGTCGATTCATCGGTTGCCGCCCTGCTCCTTAAGGGGCAGGGGTACGAGGTCGTAGGGGTGACCATGTGTTTGGGTCTCGGCGGGGGGGAGGAAAAAACGGGCTGTTGCGGAGGGGAGGCCATCGGGGACGCCCGGCGGGTGTGCGACGTCCTGGCCATTCCCCACTATGTAATGGATTTTTCCCGGGATATGGAACAGGAGGTGATCGGAAGGTTCCGGCGGGAGTACCTCCGGGGGAGGACGCCTAATCCCTGTATCGACTGTAACCGCTATCTTAAGTTCGGTAATCTCCTGGAAAAGGCAGGGGCCCTGGGATTTGATTTTATCGCCACCGGGCATTATGCGAAAATCGTGAGGGAAGGGGATGAGTTTTATCTGAAGAAACCGAGGGATGAAAAGAAGGATCAGACCTATTTTCTCTATGCAATCCCCAAGGATTCTCTCAAACAGATCATCTTTCCCCTTGCCCCTTATTTAAAAAGCGAGGTGAGGGAACTGGCCCGGAGGGCCAGGCTGCCCTCGGCCCAGAAAAGGGAAAGCCAGGATATCTGTTTCGGTGGGGTCGAGGGAATGAAGAGGATTTTTGCCGGGGATTCTTCGGTGAGGCAGGGAGAGATCCGGGACGAGACGGGCCGGGTGGTGGGAGAACACAGGGGGATTGCCTTCTACACCATAGGCCAGAGGACGGGGCTCGGGGTAAGCCACCCCCGGCCCCTCTATGTGCTGGCTATTGATCCGCAAAACAACCGGCTCATAGTCGGAGAGAAGGGACGGCTCTTCAAGCAGCGGCTCCGGGCTGGTGATTTGAACATCCTGGTGAAAAACTGGCCCGGTAAGGTTGGCGCCAAGATCAGATATAGAAGGAAAGAGGCCCCGGGACTGGCGGTGAGAAAAGACGGGGCTTTGGAGATACATTTTGAGGAACCTCAGGAGGCGATCACCCCGGGACAGGCGGTTGTGTGTTATCAGGATGATCTCGTTTTAGGAGGGGGGGTAATTGAGGAGGGGATAGATGGATATTGTCGGGAAGATTAATGAATTGAAAAAGAGGCATAACGCCTTAATCCTGGCCCATAATTACCAGGTTCCCGAGGTGCAGGATGTGGCCGATGCGGTGGGGGATTCCCTGGGCTTGAGTATTCAGGCCTCCCGTACCCGGGCGGATCTGATCGTCTTCTGCGGTGTTTATTTCATGGCGGAGACGGCCAAGATCCTCTCACCCGATAAGACCGTGCTCATTCCCGACAAGGATGCGGGCTGTCCCATGGCGGACATGCTTACCGCGGGAGATCTCCGCGGCTTGAAGGAAAAACACCCCCGGGCGAAGGTGCTCTGTTACGTAAACACCACCGCCGAGGTGAAGGCCGAGTGCGACATCTGCTGCACCTCGGCCAATGCGGTAAAGATCGTGAGGGAGGTTTTCAATCCCGACGACGAGATCATCTTTGCCCCGGATCAGTATCTCGCCCATTATGTGGCCACCCGGTTGGGGAGGGATTTCATCTACTGGCGCGGGTTTTGCCCGACTCATGCGAGGATCCTTCCGGAAGATATTGAAAGGCAAAAGAAGAACCATCCCCGGGCGGCGGTCCTCGTCCATCCGGAATGCACCCCCGGGGTGATTGCCGGGGCCGATCAGGTCCTCTCCACCGAGGGCATCTGCAGATATGCCAAGGAAGGCAAGGAGACGGAGTTTATAATTGCCACGGAAATCGGGATCCTCCACCGGCTCAAGAGGGAAAACCCGGGAAAGATCTTCTATCCGGCAACGGAGAAGGCTGTCTGTCCGAATATGAAGCAAAACACGCTGGAAAAGCTCCTCTGGTCTCTCGAGGAGCTTACCCACGAGGTGACGGTGCCGGCCCAGGTAATTGAGAAGGCATCAGGCAGCATCAAGAGGATGCTTGAGTACAAGTAGTGGGCCCGTCTTCGGGAGAGGGATTTCGGGGAAAGAGACAGTTTGAGCAAAGATCGAGGTGCATTATGGAAAGACAGAAGAAATGGCGGTTGGAGACCCTGGCGATCCACGGCGGTCAGGCTCCCGATCCGGCGACCGGTTCCCGGGCGGTTCCCATCTATCAGACCACTTCCTATCAATTCAGAGATACGAATCAGGCGGCGAATCTCTTCGCCTTGAAAGAGTTCGGGAATATCTATACGAGGATAATGAATCCGACGACGGAGGTTCTCGAAAACCGGATCAATCTCCTGGACGGCGGGGTCGGGGCCCTGGCGACCGCCAGCGGTCAGTCGGCAATCAACCTTGCCCTTTTGAATGTAGCCCGGGCGGGTGACGAGATCGTTTCCCTGGACAATCTCTACGGCGGGACCTATAACCTCTTCAAATACACCTTTCCCCGGTTCGGGATCGGGGTGAAATTCGTGAAATCAAACGATCTTGACGCCCTGCAGGCGGCCATTACGGGCAAGACCAGGGCCGTCTATGCCGAATCGATAGGCAACCCGAAGCTCGCCTGTGCCGACCTGGAAGGGATCGCCCGGGTCGCCCATGAAAATAGACTCCCGTTCGTTTTAGACAACACGGTCTCGCCGTATCTTTTGAGGCCCATCGATCACGGCGCGGATGTGGTGGTCTATTCGGCGACGAAATTCATCGGCGGCCACGGGACTGCCATCGGCGGTCTCATCGTCGATTCGGGCCGGTTCGACTGGTCCGGGGGCAAATTCCCCCTGATCTCCGATCCTGATCCCAGTTACCAGGGCCTTGATTTTATCGAGGCCTTCAGGCCCCTGGGAAACATCGCCTACATTATCAAAGCCCGGGTAAACCTCCTTAGGGACCTGGGGCCTGCCCTTTCGCCGTTCAACTCGTTCCTCTTCCTTCAGGGGCTCGAGACCCTGCCCCTGAGGATGATCCGCCATTCGGAAAACGCAATGATTGTGGCCGGATTCCTTCAGGATCATCGGGCGGTGAGCTGGGTCAACTATCCCGGTCTTGAGTCAAGCCCGGAGCAGGCCCGGGTAAGAAAGTATCTTCCCCGGGGCGCCGGGGCCATTATTGGTTTTGGGATCAAGGGGGGGGCTGATGCGGGAAGAAGGTTCATCGATTCCCTTGACCTCGTTTCCCACGTGGCCAACGTCGGCGACGCCAAGAGCCTGGCGATCCATCCGGCCACCACGACCCATCAGCAGCTCTCCTTAGAGGATCAGCTCGCCACCGGGGTCACGCCGGATTTCGTCAGACTCTCCATCGGCCTCGAACATCCCGACGACATCCTGGCCGACCTGGATTGCGCCCTGGCCAAGGCGGCGGGCTAGAGAAGGGTATCAAGGAGGAAAGATGAAGATATACGAAGATATAACCAAGACGGTAGGCAACACGCCCCTGGTGAAGATCAACCGCCTCGGGAGGGACACCGGGGCGAGGATCCTGGCCAAGCTCGAGTTTTTCAATCCCCTCTCGAGCGTGAAAGACCGGATCGGGGTGGCGATGATCGATGCCGCCTTGAAGATGGGTCGGATTAACAAAAATACGGTGATCATCGAGCCGACGAGCGGCAATACGGGGATAGCCCTGGCCTTTACCTGCGCCGCCAGGGGGTTCAAACTGATCCTCACCATGCCCGAGACGATGAGCCTGGAGAGGAGACAGCTTTTGAAGATACTGGGGGCCGAGCTTGTTTTGACCGAAGGGGCCAAGGGGATGAAAGGGGCGGTGGAGAAGGCGGAGGAGATAGCCGGGGCCTACCCCGATTCCTTTCTCCCCCAGCAATTCCAGAACCCGGCCAATCCCGAGATCCATCGGGTGACCACCGCCGAGGAGATATGGGAGGCAACCGGCGGCGAGGTGGATTGTTTCATCGCCGGGGTGGGCACCGGCGGGACGATCACCGGGGTAGGGGAGGTATTGAAAAAGCGCAATCCGCACGTAAAGGTAATTGCCGTCGAGCCGGAAGATTCGCCGGTGCTCTCCGGCGGGAAGCCCGGGCCCCATAAGATCCAGGGGATCGGGGCGGGATTCATCCCCGGGGTGTTGAACAGGTCGGTAATCGATGGAATAATTACGGTGGCCTCGGAAAATGCCGGTGACATGGCCAGAAGACTCGCTAAGGAAGAGGGGATCCTGGCCGGCGTCTCCAGCGGGGCGGCCATGTGGGCGACCCTGGAATACCTCCGGACGAACGATTTGAAGGATAAGACCCTGGTGACCGTCTTTCCCGATACCGGCGAGCGCTATCTTTCCACCGGTATTTTCAAGTAATTGGATATTGTCAGGGGTTAATGGTTGCAGAAGGAAAATATGAAAATAAACGACTTCGTCATTCCCGCCGACAGTGCCGGCATTGTAGAGGCGAAAACCTTCACCTTTGCCGAACCGCCGGGCGAGATGACGCTGGCCTCGGGCAAGAAACTGGGGCCGATCACCCTGGCCTATGAGACCTACGGTGAAATGAACGGCGACCGGAGCAACGCCGTCTTGATCCTGCACGCCCTCTCCGCCGATGCCCATGCGGCGGGCTATCATGCCGGTTCGGACGAACCGGGCTGGTGGGAGGCGATGATCGGTCCTGGAAAAGCCTTCGACACAGAGAAGTACTTCGTCATCTGTTCGAACGTGATAGGCGGTTGCAAGGGAAGCACCGGACCTTCGAGCCTCAATCCGGCCACCGGGGATTATTATGCCTTGGACTTTCCCCTGATAACCATCGGGGATATGGTGAAGGCGCAGAAACACTTGATCGACCACCTCGGGATAGACCGGCTGCTCTGTGTCGCCGGGGGGTCGATGGGCGGGATGCAGACCCTCCAATGGGTTGCCTCGTATCCGGAGATGGTCCGGTCGGCCATTCCCATCGCCACGGCCTTGAAACACTCGCCCCAGCAGATAGCCTTCAATGAGGTTGTCCGCCAGTCGATCATGTCCGATGTGAACTGGCGGGAGGGGAGATACTACGAAACGGGACAGCCCGAGAAGGGGCTCGCCCTGGCCCGGATGATCGGCCATATTACCTTCATGAGCGATCAGTCGATGGAGGAAAAGTTTTCCCGAAGACTCAAGAGCGAAAAGTACAGCTTCAAGTTCGCCCCGGAGTTCGAAGTGGAAGGGTATCTCCGTTACCGGGGCGACCGGTTCGTCAAGAGGTTCGACGCCAATTCCTATCTCTACATCACCAAGGCCCTCGATTACTTCGATCTTTCCGGGGGCCGGCTGTTTCGATCCGGCCGGGAGATCAAGACCAGGTTTCTGGTGATCTCTTTCAAATCGGACTGGTTGTATCCGTCATACCAGTCCCAGGAAATCGTTCGTCAGCTCAAGATCCGGCAGGCCGATGCGACCTACTGCGAGCTCAAATCGACCTACGGCCATGACGCCTTTCTCCTGGAGGTCGATCAGGAAACCGAATTAATCCGGCATTTTCTGTCAAAAACCTATAACGGTTACGATGTGGCATATCATTATGACGTCTAAAGATACCCGCCTCGATCACCGGATAATCTACCGGATCGTGGAGCAGAACGCCCGGGTCCTGGATCTGGGCTGCGGCACCGGAGATCTCATCTATCTGCTTGCCAGATACAAAAACGCCCGGGTCCAGGGGATAGAACTCGCCGACGAGGCGATCCAACAATGCGTGAAAAAGGGGTTGAGCGTCTTTCAGAC
>JBBIJM010000064.1:0-14830 GCA_037445955.1 Syntrophobacterales bacterium | reverse complement strand
AACCTCCGAGGTCGCCTCGATGATCAGGAAGTGGGGCAGGCAAACATCAATTGAAAGGTGAAGGTTGAATCATGGATCCAAGAGAGCTGGCCCGAAGGATTGAGTTGAATTACGAAGAGTTTCTCGATCTCTTCGAGTTGTTTGTTCGTTCCACCCCGGCGGAGCTGGCAGGACTTTCGGCGGGGGTCAAGGAGGGAAACCTGAAGGAGGTCATCGCAGCGGCTCACACCATCAAGGGATCCGCCGTTGCCTTGGGCCTGGACGAGGCCTACGAACTGGCCAGGCAGATCGAGGCTCTCGCCCGCTACGGGTCCCTGGAAGATGCCCCGGTTTTGGTTCATCTCCTCAAGGGGGAACTCGGCAGGCTGGAGGGAATTAGAGATGAAGCCCTCGGGCTGTCCGGGGTGACTGAGAGCCGGGTGATCGCCTGATTCCGCCTGCAGAGGGTTAGACCGAAGGAGAAAACCGATGGAAGAGAAAACGATTTTGGTCGTGGACAACAGTCCCATCATGCTTAAGTTCATGTCGGACTTCCTCAAGAAAGAGGGATACCGGGTTTTGATCGCCGAAGACGGCCTGGTCGCCCTTGATCTCCTCAAGACCACGAAGCCCTCGGTCATCTTCACCGATCTTATCATGCCCAATATCGACGGGGAAAGGCTCTGCCGGATCATCCGGAGCGACCCGGAACTCAAGGATATATATCTGGTGGTCCTCTCGGCGGTGGTCGCCGAAAGGGAACTCGGGCTGAAACAGTTGGGCGCCGACATGTATATCGGGAAGACCTCCTTCAATCGCCTGACCAGGCACCTCCGGCTGGCCCTGAAAGAGGGGGTCCCGGGGAACGGAAACGGGAAAAAGAGGGAAGGCAGATGCGTCGAAATCGATAATCCCCGCCAGATCACAAGAGAGCTGCTTTTGGGCAGGCGGCATCTTGAGGTTATCCTGGAAAGCATGGAGGAGGGGATCATCGAGGCGACCCCGGCGGGGAGGATCATCTACGGAAATCCGGCGGCGATTTCCTTAGTCGGCCTTAAGGAAGAGAGTTTGCTTGGCCTGGATGTTGAGAGTCTCTTCAATGATGAAGACCGAAAGAGGGTGAAACATCTGCTCTTCCGTTTAAATGCCCCGGCGGGGAAGAAAAACGGCGAGGCCCCGTACCGGCTTCACGGAAAAGAGGTGGCAATCCATCTGATCCCCGTTGCCGACGAAGAGAATCCGACGGCCCTTCTTCTGCTCCACGATGTCACCGAGAAGAGGAGGATGGAAACCCAGCTCCTCCAGGCTCAAAAGATGGAGGCCGTGGGGACCCTGGCCGGAGGCGTCGCCCACGACTTCAACAACCTGCTCATGGTCGTCAAGGGCTATGCCTCGCTTATGCTCCTTGAGATCGACCCATTCCATCCCCATTATGAAATGCTAAGGACCATCGAAAAAAAGATCGACAACGGCTCGAAGCTTACCCGCCAGCTTCTGGGATACGCCAAGAAGGGGAGATACGAATTCAAGACCATCCCGCTTAACCGCCTGGTTGAGGAAACCGCGGAAACCTTCGGCCGGACGAGAAAGAACATCACCATCCGTCTTGACTTAAGCGCCGGACTCTCTCCCCTCGAGGCGGATCCGAGCCAGATGGAGCAGGTGCTGATGAACCTCCTGGTCAATGCGGCCGACGCCATGCCCGGCGGTGGGGAACTATTCTTGAAAACAGCCAATGTGACAAACGGAGAATTCGAGCCTCAACTCTATGACGTGGAGCCGGGGAAATACGTTCTCTTATCCGTGGGCGATACGGGGATCGGGATGAGTGAGGAGATCAAGTCCCGGATATTCGAGCCGTTCTTTACCACGAAGGAACCGGGCCGGGGAACGGGGCTCGGCCTCGCCTCGGTTTACGGAATCGTCAAGGGACACGGCGGCTACATCGACGTGGACTCCGAAGAGGGAAAGGGGACTACCTTCCGGATCTATCTGCCCGCCTCGGAGAAAAAAATCGAAGAGACCCCCTGTAGAAGGGAGGAGATCCCGAAGGGCTCCGAATCGATCCTCCTTGTCGATGACGAAGAGCATATCCTCGATGTCGGAAAGAAGATGCTGGGTATCCTGAACTACCGGGTCCTCACCGCCTCCGGCGGCGAACAGGCGGTAGAACTCCATAAAAGCAATCGAGAACAAATCGACCTGACTATTCTCGATCTGATCATGCCGCAAATGGGGGGTAAGGAGACCTTCGAGGCCATCAAGAAGATCAGCCCGACGGCGAAGGTTCTCCTGTCCAGCGGCTACAGCATGGACGGCCAGACCAAGGAAATCATGAAAAACGGCTGTAAGGGATTCATCCAGAAACCCTTTTCGATCAGGGAACTCTCGTATAAAGTCAGGGAGATTCTCGACCGGGGGAAACATGAGGGTCAGACTTGAATATTGACATTTAAGGACAAAACGAAAGAATATTTTGCTTTTTTATGAGGATAATAAATAATCTCAATATTCAAGTCTGACCCCAAACATCCCCCTCCTTATGCAATTTCTTAACCGGACATCACTGGAATTAACTAAAGTTTTTCCGGCAACCTGCCGAAAAAGACAGCAGATGGACGCACCTTGGATGTTAAGATTTCTCGCTTCGTTCGAAATAACAGGGATACGGCAGGACGGGAAATTTTTCAAACTATCAGGAAATCGATAAGGAGGCGGATAGATGGAAGAGACGAGTAAATTTGACCAAGCGGTCAAGGCGATGATTAGCAGGGAGGGGAAGTATCTCACCTTCTCTCTGGCCGGCGAGGAGTACGGGATCGGGATCTTGAAAATCAAGGAGATCATCGGGATGATGCCGGTCACCCCGGTTCCCCGGACCCCTTCCTATGTGAAGGGGGTGATCAACCTCCGGGGGAAGGTGATTCCCGTGGTGGATTTGAGGCTCAAATTCGGCATGGAAGAGGCGGGCTATACCGAAAGAACCTGCATTATCGTCGTGGAAATCAAGAGCCAGGGAACGGCGATTTTGATCGGGATCGTCGTCGATTCGGTCTCCGAGGTCCTCAATATCAAGGGGGGAGACATAGAGGAAACCCCCACCTTCGGGGCCAGGCTCGACACCGACTACATCCTGGGAATGGCCAAAATGAACGGAGGGGTAAAAATCCTCCTCGATATCGATATGGTGCTTTCCGATAAAGACATCGCCTCCCTCGACCGGGCGGCCTGAAGAGGGAATGTCTTCATGAATCTTCCCACCTTAAGGCGACCAATATCAAATCAAGCCCAAGGAGGTTTTAGATGGCCCTGATAAAATGGGATGACAGCTTCTCGGTAAGGGTGGCGGAAATAGACCGGCAGCATCAGGTGCTGGCCAAGATGAGCAATGATCTCAACGACGCCATGAGACAGGGAAAGGGAAAGGAAATTCTGGGCAAGATCATCAGTGAATTGATCGGCTACACCGCGACCCATTTCAAGACCGAAGAGAGATACTTCGCCCAGTTTGAATATCCGGATGCCCTAGACCACAAGAAAGAACACTCCTCATTCGTCCAAAAGGTCTCGGAGTTCAAAGACGGCTTTCAAAGCGGAAGGCTGTCCTTAAGCATCGAGGTGATGAATTTCTTAAGCGATTGGCTGCAAAATCACATCAAGAAGACGGACAGAAAATATTCCCGATTCTTCAATGACAAGGGACTCAAATAAACCTTAAATATTCCCCCGGCCACCTCGTAACGGTCGCCGGGGTGACTTTTTATAATCAGGCGTTACCAAAGAACGGAGGGACATATGTTTAAGAAGATGAAGTTGGGGAGAAAGATCAGCGGCGCGTTTCTGGTGATTTTGATTTTCACGGCGTATCTTTCCTACGTCGGTATCAGCGGCTTGAGACATATGGCTCACAAGGCGGATTTGTCCGATGATTCCGCCCGGATGACCATCATGATGCTGGAGGCCCGGCAGCAGGAGAAGAACCTGATTATCCGGGGAGACAAGAAGCATGCCGCCGCGGTAACCGAAAAGATCGCCGAATTTAAAAAAACGGCGGCGGAGCATAAAGGGAAGCTAAAAGATCAAGCCGATCTCAAAGAGCTGGAGGCTGTCATGGATTCCTTAGGCAGATACGAGGCGGCCTTTGCCCAGCTTGTGGACATCACGGGGAAAAAGAAGACGGGAGAATACGGCAAACTCCTGGCGGGTCTGGACGCGAAGCTCGCGGAAACCGGCCAGGCGGTTCAAAAAGCCCTGAAAGAAAGTTTCGCCAAAGACGAGCAGGAGATGGCCTCGGCGGTAACCTGGCGCAACAGCCTGATGGCGGGCTCCGCGGCATTAGCCATTGTTTTTGGATTGCTTATCCCATTTTTTCTTTCCCGTTCCATCACCCTTCCCATCAACAAAGCCGTAGCGGGATTATCCGATGGGGCCTCTCAGGTGTCTCAGGCCTCGTCCCAGGTATCGCAGGCGAGCCAGTCTCTGGCGGAGGGGGCATCCGAGCAGGCGGCGGGGATCGAGGAGACCTCCTCCTCCATCGAGGAGATGTCTTCCATGACCAGGCAGAATGCGGACAACGCGAACCAGGCCAATGTGCTCATGGGCGAGACGACGAAGGTGGTGGACGAGGCGAACCGTTCGATGGGGGAGCTTACCGAATCGATGAGGGAGATCTCGGCGGCCTCGGAGGAGACGGCTAAGATCATCAAGACCATCGACGAGATTGCGTTTCAGACGAACCTTTTGGCGTTGAACGCGGCGGTGGAGGCGGCCCGGGCCGGGGAGGCCGGGGCGGGTTTTGCGGTGGTGGCCGACGAGGTGAGGAACCTGGCGATGCGGGCGGCGGAGGCGGCCCGGAGCACGGCGGATTTGATTGAGGGGACGGTGAAGAAGATCAAGGTCGGGTCCGATACCGTAGCCAGGACGAACGAGGCCTTTGCCAAGGTTGCCTCTGGGGCGAAGAAGGTGGGCGAGCTGGTGGGCGAGATCGCCGCGGCGTCCTCCGAGCAGGCCCAGGGGATCGACCAGATCAGCCGGGCGATAACGGAGATGGACCGGGTGGTCCAGAAAAACGCCGCCTCGGCGGAGGAGTCCGCCTCCGCCTCGGAGGAGATGAACGCCCAGGCGGAGACGATGAAGGGGTTTGTCGCCGAGCTTTCGGGCCTCGTGGGCGGTCAGGGAGGCAAGAACGGGGCATCCGCAGGGGCGATTCATGAATCGCCCAGGCAGAGGCAAGCGACCCAGAAGCCAGGGGGCAACGGAAACGGAAAGAGGCACCCCCAGGCCAAGGGGGCAAACGGCAACGGAAAAAGGCTTGCCCCTCCCCTGAAAAAGGGGCCCGCCCCGGAGGAGATCATCCCCCTTGCCGAGGGAAGCTTCAAGGAATTCTGAGAAACAGGATATTTAACGATGAGCAGTATTGTCCGTCAGATGGCGCTTGACCCGGAATCCGGCGATATCGGCCCTGGCCGGATTCCGGCCAGGGCCGGGGAGAAGGGCAGAGGATGCTATGGGCCCCCAAAAGACAGCGCCCCCAAAATAATCGGAGAGGAAGATGACCGTTAAATCCAAGCTTTTTATCAATGCCGCCGTGATCTTATGCGCCCTTACCGTCATCGTGGCCGCGGCGCTTCTCGGGGCGAGGGAGACAAGAAAAAGCATCGCGGAGCTTACCGAGAAGACCTCCCCCTATCAGATCAAGGCCCTTAACCATCAGAAGGAACTCCAGGCCCACACCGCCAATCTGGTCTCCCTGGCCGCCTCGAAGACCCCCGGCGAACATCAAAAGCTCTCCCAGGCGGCCCTTGCCACCCTCGCCCGGATCTCCTTGGCCTCTTCAGACCTGGCCAGGCTTAAAGGGGAGCCATCCCGGGAAGACAGGACCATTGGAGAGATAACCCAGGCGATTTCGGATAAAACGGCAGGCAAGATAAACTCCCAGGCCTCGGCCCTGGCGGCCTCGCTGCCCATCGGAGAGAAACTCTCCAAGAGCCTGGGAGAACTCCAGGCCTTCGTCGACAGCATCCAGAAGAAGGGGTCGGGGAACATCGGCTCGAGCGTGACGAACCTGCTTTCCTTAAACGATCAATACCAGCAGTTAGGCGCGGTCAAGGACAGGCTGAACGATCTGGCCAAGACCACCCTGCAGATGACCCTGGCTGCGGAAAGGCGGACGGTCTCCGAACTGAGGGATCAGGCCGGGGGCAATCTCAAGGCCATTACCGATTCCCTCAGGCCCCTTAAGGATCTCGACAAGAATAACGAGCTCCTGAACAAAACCGCCTCGATCAGAGAGCGGATTACTGGAGGGGGAGGACTCGCCGCCCTGCACCTGAAATCGCCGGGGGCCGAAGACAGGAGGCAGCGGGAGGCGGTTGAGGCGAAGACCAAAGAGGCGATCACCGAGATCAACGAGGTTTTAGATGCGATCGAAAGGCATACGCAAAAAACCGGGGACCAGCTCAAGGGACACATGAGCGACATCTACATGAATCAGCACGGATCCAAAAACACCACCGAGATCCTCTCCCTCACCTCGGCGGTTTCCATCTACAACGCCTCGATCATCTCCCACATCCAGGATTGCATCTACACCAAAGACAGAAAGGAACTGGAGCGGCTTGCCGCCCGGCTCAAGGACCTCTTCGAGAAGGCCGACGAAACAGGCGAGAAGGCGAGAAACCTTCTGTTCAACGCGGACTACGGAGACGGCATAGTGAAGATCGCCGCCTATCAGAAGACCTTAAGCGAGGTTACGGCCTCCCTGTTCAACCGGGGCGGGGTCTTAGACAAGATCAGAACCTCCCTGGCAAACGGCGAGGAGCTTGCGAAACTGCAGGACCGGATGAACGCCATCGCCGCCCAACATCTCGAGGCGAGCAACCGGGAGGTCTCCAAAGCCGGGGCGAGCCAGGACGAGGAGGTGGCGTCCCTGAACCAGACCGCAGGCCGGATGATCCTCACCATCGCCGCAGTCGGAGGGGTGGCGGTGTTCTTAACCCTGCTGTTGGGGTTTCTGATCAACCGCTCGGTTACCAATTCGATCAAAGAGGCGGTGGAAAGTATCACCGACGCCTCGGAGCAGGTGGCTTCCGCCTCGAGTCAGGTCTCTTCAGCCAGCCAGTCCCTGGCGGAAGGGTCCTCGGAGCAGGCCGCCGGGCTTGAGGAGGTCTCCTCGTCCATCGAAGAGATGGCCTCGATGGCCAAGCAGAATGCCGAAAATGCCCGGGAGGCGGATCTCCTCTCCCAGAAGGGCATCGAACTGATGAAGGGGGCCCGGAATGAGATGAAGTCCCTGACGGATTCGATCGATATGATTTCCCGATCGAGCGAAGAGACCGGCAAGATCGTCAAGGAGATAGACGGGATTGCCTTCCAGACGAACCTGCTTGCCTTAAACGCAGCGGTCGAGGCCGCCCGGGCCGGGGAGGCCGGGGCGGGTTTTGCGGTGGTGGCGGAGCAGGTGAGAAACCTCGCCCTCCAGGCGGCCCAGGCGGCGAAGAACACCTCGGCCCTGGTCACCGAGACGATGCGGCTGGTGAGTGGGGGGGTCGTTGCCACCCGTAAGACCGATGAGTCTTACCGGGAGGTTGCGGTAGTTTTGAAGAAGGTGGTGGATCTCGTAGGCGAGATCGCCGCGGCCTCCTCCGAGCAGGCCCAGGGGGTCGAACAGGTAAGCAAGGCCCTGGCGGAGGTGGACAGGGTGGTCCAGAACAATGCCGCAACCGCCGAAGAATCCGCCGCCGCCGCCGAGGAAATGCAAGCCCAGACCGAACAGATGAGCGAAACCCTGGAGCAGCTTGCGGCCCTGGTGGAAAGGAGAAACGGCGGAGGGGATGCGGCTCTCCCGGAGACCGAGGTCAGAGAGGCCGCTTGACTGCCAAAACGGTTAAACGGCGGGAATAGCCGCTATATTCTAACAGTGGTTGACCAGACATGGCTGAATCTATCGAAAGGTTCGAAGGCAACCGGATGATGGCCCTGATCCGGGATTGGGTCGAGTCCCGGCTTCTGTGCCGGTTGACCGTGGCGGATACGGAATTCACCTGGATCACCATGATCCTCAAGATAGACTTATCCATATCCGCGCCCGCCCTCATCGTGGATCGGCTGCAGGCCCTCGACCATGTCCTGGCCCGGTATCCGGAAAGGGAACTCCATTTCGAGGTTCAGGAAAAAGGCGGGGCCGCCTGCCTCTTTAAGACCAGGCGGACCCGGGGGACCGATAAAGCCTTGAGGGTTTCCGTCCCGGATTTTGTCCTTCGGCTCCAGAGAAGAAGATACTTAAGGGTCACGGCCCGCTCCGGCACCCGGATTTCCTTCCGGAAACAGGGTGGCGCGCCCCTCCAATTCACCGTGAAGGATTACAGCGCCGGGGGAATCTCTTTTTCCCTGCCCGATGCGGAGGTTCTGGGCGGGGATGACCTCGTCTTCGATGTCACCCTGTCCATTCCGAAGGGGGGGCGGTCCTGCCATTTCCATTGCGATACCGCAAGGACGATGAAATCGACGAGAAACGAAACCCAGGAACTCTGCGCCCTCGAATTCCTCGATATTGCCTCAAACCAGAGGGAACGGCTCTGGCGGGAGATCTTTCAGGAACAGAGAAGCGCCCTGAGGAAAACGGGAAAGATGTGACGACAAGGCCGCCTGCCGCAGGCCGACCCTTTAAACTTAAAATTGATTTATTTTCGTTTAAGTTTCCGTTCAATCGAGACGATATAGGAATGCGGAAGCTTTGAATAATGTCATTCCATATTCATGGTGAGGAAAGGAACAACCGATGAAAGCTGAATGGATCAACCCCTTTTTAGAGGCCACGGTCTCGGTCTTAAAAACGATGGCCTCGGTGGACCCGAGGCCCGATAAACCCTCAATCAAAAAAGAGACCGCCGCCTTGGGCGACGTCTCCGGGCTGGTGGGAATCACCGGGGCTACCGAAGGCTCGATCTGCATCACCTTCAGCCGGGACTGTATCCTGCAGATAAGTTCTCAAATGCTCGGGGAGATGCCTCCGGGGATCAACGACGATGTGAAGGACGTCGTGGGGGAGCTCACCAACATGATCTCGGGCGACTCGCGCAGGCGTCTGGCGGAGGCGGGATTTCTCTTCCACGGGGCGATCCCTTCGGTCGTCTCCGGTCCCAGCCATGAGATCAGGCATGTCACCAAGGGCCCAATCCTCTCGATCCCTTTCCATACCCAGGCCGGGTCCTTTAACGTGGAGGTCTGTTTCAAATAGGATCTTCCCAAAAAAAGAGGGAAGATATGCGGGCAAGGGTGTCTATACCGGCAGGCAAACGACGAGGGTCAGGGGAAGAAGACGTTGTCAGGCTCAGCATTCAACCAAACCATCGAACTGGCGGACGGTGAGTTCATCAGAATCAAGGGACTCGTCTATGACCGCTGCGGGATAAACCTCTCCGAAGGGAAAAGGGAACTGGTCAAGACCCGCCTGGGAAAGATATTGAGGAGGGGCGCGTTTAGCTCTTTCGGGGATTATTTCGATCATGTCTTAAGCGACAAAACGGGACACGAATTGACCTTCATGCTGGATCTGCTCACCACGAACTATACCTTCTTCTTCCGGGAGCAGGGGCATTTCGATTATCTGCGGACAGAGTTTCTCCCGGAGCTTATCCGGAAGAGAAAAGGCGCCGGAAGGAAGCTCCGCCTGTGGAGTGCGGCCTGCTCCTCCGGCGAAGAGCCTTATTCTCTGGCCATTACCCTTATGGAAGCCATCCCCGATTACCGTAAATGGGATATCTCGATCCTGGCCACCGATCTTTCAACCAGGATGCTTAAGACCGCATCAGGCGGAATCTATCCCCGGGAGAAGGCCCAATCCCTTCCGGAGGGCCTGCTTAAGAAATATTTTTTACAGGGACAGGGGAAATGGGATGAACATATCAAGATCAAGGACGAGGTGAGGAAACTGGTGCAGTATCAACGGGTAAATCTCATTTTACCTTTTAATTTTTCCGAACCATTCGACGGCATTTTCTGCCGCAACGTAATGATTTATTTCGACAAGAAGACCCAGGCAGAGCTTGTCAACAAGCTTTATCATTGCCTGGACGAGGGGGGGGTTCTCATGATCGGGCATTCGGAAAGCTTGACGGGCATCGATCATCCCTTCCGTTACCTAAAGCCGTCCCTATACAGAAAATAGTCGAGCCGTAGCTGCCGATAATAATACGTCTCGCTTGCCCGATATAAAAGAGTGAAGAATGAAAATAGTTGTAGGCATCGCTGACATGAAGGTTTCAAAAGATCCCCTGGCAACCTTGATCACTTATTCTCTGGGCTCCTGCATCGGAGTGAGCATCTACGACCCCGCCGCCTGCGTGGGCGGGATGCTCCATTTCATGCTGCCTGAATCCAAAATCGACGAGCAAAAGGCATCGGCGAACCCCTGGATGTTTGCCGATTCCGGTATCCCCCTGCTTTTCAAATCCGCCTACCAGCTCGGGGCGGAAAAGAAGAGGATCCTGGTCAAGGTAGCGGGAGGGGCGCAGATTCTGGATAATTCGAACTTCTTTAAAATCGGCTCCAGGAACTACGCGGCCATGAGAAAGATGTTTTGGGCCAACGGCGTTCTCATCAAAGGAGAGGCTATCGGCGGGGAAGTCAATCGAACCATTTCCCTGGAGATGGCCACCGGAAAGGTTTTGGTCAAAACCTCCGGAGAAGGGACAAAAGAGATATGAAGATGCTGGATCAAATCCTGGAGGCCACCTTCGAGCTGCCTTCGTTTCCTTTGGTTCTGGAAAAATCACTCCGGCTGATCGAAGATCCCAAATCCACGGCAAAACAAATCGTCGAGCTGATTCAGCTCGATCAGGCCATCACCGTAAGCGTGCTTAAGCTGTGCAACTCCGCCGTCTTCGGTTTGAGAAGACCTGTCTCCAACTTGAGGGACGCCCTGGTTATGGTGGGCTTCAACCCTTTAATGGAGATCATCTTAAGCCAGCAGAGCGGCCGAATCTTAAACAAGCCCTGCGAGGGTTACGAACTTGAGCAGCGAGATCTCTGGAGGCACTCGGTGAGCTGCGCCCTGCTATCCCAAATAATCGCCAAGAGGTTAAACTCGCCGGATTCCTCAAGCCACTTTACCGCCGCCCTGCTCCACGATCTGGGCAAATTGATTCTGGGCCAGTTCGTGTCGGGCTACTTCCGGCAGATTCGGGATCTGATTCAAGAGGAGCAGCTTTCCTTCACCGAGGCGGAAAGGGCCGTCCTCGGCATCGACCACGCGGAGCTCGGGGCCAGGATAGCGGAAAAATGGGATTTTCCCCCGTCCATCGTCGCGGCGATCCGCTATCACCACAACCCTTCGCAGGCAGCCTCCGAGAAGGAAATAGTGGAATTGATCTCCCTTTGCGATCTGGTGGCCATGCTGACGGGGATCGGGGGCGGGGCCGACGGGCTTCTCTACCACGGGGTTCCCGGGGTGATGAGGCGCCATCGCCTTAAACACAAAGACATCGAGCGTTTCATCGTCGAGCTAAGCAACCGATTTCAGACGATGGAATCAGCCCTGCAAGGGCATTAGAGGAGGGTTCATGGCCTTCAACGTCCTAATTGTTGACGATTCCCAGATCATGCGCAAGGTGATTCAGAAAACCGTGGCAATATCGGGCTTTGAAGTGGGGGACTGCTGGGAGGCGGGAAACGGCCAGGAGGCCCTGGAGATCGCGCGGGGCAAATGGATTGACCTGATCCTTGCCGATCTCAATATGCCTGTGATGAACGGCCTGGAAATGATCAGGGAATTGAAGAGGGACGATCTCTTGGCCAGGATCCCCGTAGTGCTGATCACCACCGAAGGGAGCGAGAAGCGCCTGGAGGAAATCTTTGCCTTAGGGGTAAGGGGTTATATTCAGAAGCCCTTCTACCCCGAGACGATCCGGGATGTGCTGGAGAAAATCATGGAGGCGGAAGGTGCTTGAGGGGATTGAGAAAAAGGCCGTGCAGGCAACGCTTAAGGTGTTTGAGACCATGTTTTTCATGCCTTTATCCGTAATCGAGGAAGATGATGAGGCCACGTCCGGCTCGGCCAGCTCTAATCTCTCTTCGCTAAGGGGGGAAATCGAATTTTCCGGTCCCTCATCGGGAAGACTGATGCTCTCCCTCCCCAGAGACCTTGTCAATACCCTGGCCGGAGGTGCCCTTAGCGACGGAGAGGGGGAGATCACCGAAGCGCACCTTCTGGATACGGTAAATGAGCTGTGCAATATGATCTGCGGAAACCTCCTTTCGACCATCGACAATAAAAGCGTCTGGGACCTTTCCATGCCGAAAACCCTGAGCGACCCCTTCCCGGAGACCGAGGGAGAGGCGGGAAATCGGATCGTTAACCTGAATTTTGAGGCCGACGACTACCCCTTAAGGCTGCAAATTCAATGGACCGAATAGATATCTCCAAGGAAGAGCGACGATGCAATGGAAAACAATAAGACCAAGATACTGATTGTAGACGACTCGGCTATCGTAAGAAAGATCTTTACCGAGTATCTCTCCAAAGAAAGCGATCTCGAGGTCGTTGGGACCGCCCCGGATCCCTTTGTCGCCCGGGATAAGATCATCCTGTCCAAGCCGGACGTCGTTCTTTTGGACATTGAAATGCCCCGGATGGACGGGCTCACCTTTCTCAAAAAGCTCATGCACTACTATCCCCTTCCCGTCATCATCGTCAGCTCCCTGACGCCCAAGGGAAGCAAGATGGCCCTGGAAGCCCTGGAGTCCGGCGCCGTCGAGGTTCTCTCCAAGCCGGGCGGCCCTTATTCCGTAGGGGACATGACGGTTCAATTAAAGGAAAAAATCCGGACCGCGGCGCGGGTCCGCATGAATCGGTTTGGGAGTAAAAATCAGGCGCCCTCCCCTTCCTCGACTCCCAGCCGGATCTTAAGCGAAACGACCCAGAAGCTCATCGCCATCGGCGCCTCCACCGGCGGGACCGAGGCGCTCAAGGCGGTTCTAACCAGGCTTCCCCTGAACACCCCGGGCATCCTGATTGTACAGCATATGCCAGCGCAGTTTACAAAAGCCTTTGCGGAGCGATTAAACGGACTCTGCGAGATTGAGGTGCGGGAGGCGAAGGACGGCGAATCCCTCTTAAACGGCCAAGCCTTGATCGCCCCGGGCAATTTCCACATGGTTTTAAAGCGAAGCGGGGCAAGGTATTACGTCAATGTAAAAGACGGGCCCATGGTCCATCATCAGCGGCCGGCGGTGGATGTCCTTTTCAACTCCGTGGCCCAATACGGCGGAGCCAACGCCATCGGCGTCATTCTCACGGGAATGGGCGCCGACGGAGCCCAGGGTATGCAGAAGATGAAAGAGGCCGGGGCCCGGACCATCGCCCAGGACGAAGAGAGCTGCATCGTCTTCGGAATGCCCAAGGAGGCCATCAAACTCAATGTGGTTGATCGGGTGGTTCCCCTGGGGGGGATCTCGGAAGAGATTATCAAACTCGTAAACATGAACTGAGGAAAGCCGGAATGCCGATACGGCGGGAGCAGGCAGCAGCGAAATATTGCAAACTCTTAAGACCGAGGAAATGGGGGAAGGTAGTTGATCAGATATCTTATCATCGGGGTGTGCATCATACTTCTAATCAGCGGCGCCCTCGCCGGTCTTATCTACGCTGGTTATCTGACTATCCCGGCCCAGGCGTCCCCTAAAGCCCCGGAGGCAGAGTCCGCGGCCAACTTGGATCTGGGCGAACTCGTGAAACTACCCCCTCTCATCCTCAATCTCAGGGAAGAGCGGGGGAGGCATTATCTCAAGGCAAGCATCATCCTGGAGGTAGGCGAGAAGAAATTGGCCGAGTCGATTCAAGCAAAAATGTCCGTTTTTACCGACAAGGCCTTGCTCATCATCAGCGAAAAGAGTCTCGCCCAGGTAAAGGAAAATGACTTCAAGGAGAGCCTGAAGGAGGAGCTTCTGCGTGGTTTCAATGAGCTCGTCGCCGAGAACGGCATCCGGCAAATCTATTTCGATGAGTTCCTCTTTCAGTAAAAATCTGTTTCTTCCGGAAAATTGACCTATCCTAGCCCGGCGGCAATTTTTGCCCCGGGACTGATAAAATTTGCCCATCCCTCTTGGCCACCAGCGGATCATTTAGTCAAGCGGACGGACGAAGAAGCTTGCTCTTTTGGACCTTAAGGTTTCCCATTTCGCTCGAAACGACAAGGAGAAAGGATCGTAATGACCGAAGCCCCCAGGAGCAACCGCAAAACGGGGGATCGCCCGGGGCCTCCCGTTTGGTGGCATAGTAATTGCTAAATCATTAAATGAATCCCGCGGAAAGGAACCTTTATGAAGATCGAACAAATGAATCCCTTAGGCAAGCTAATCCAGTCGGAAAACAGGAAATCCCAGCAAGCAGGCGATCTTGATTTTCAAAAGCTGCTGGGCCAGGCAGGCGACCGCTTGAAGGCTGAATGCCCGGGCGCCGCCCCGGCGGCTCCTCCGGGGGCAAGCGGAGCCACCCCTCTTCTTTCGGAGAAGACGGAGTTGGGAGTCAGGCGGGCACAGGCGGTTGTGGCTCTGGAAGCGGTCATCTCCCTTTTGGAGAGTTACCAAGGAAAACTTGCGGACCCGGGAAACTCCTTAAGACGGATTGAACCCTCGGTGCTGGCCCTGGCAAACGGGGCGGAAAAGCTGGATCTGCTTAAGGAAAAGCTGCCTCAAAACGATCCGCTGCGAGAGATTATCAAGACTGCCGGCATTGTTTCGGGCGTAGAGATAGCAAGATTCAATCGCGGCGATTACCTTTGATCAGGATACACGGAATAATTCGGGGGACATAACACTTAATTATCTTGACCAGCGCGTATAAATGATTTAA
>JBBIJM010000063.1:0-15079 GCA_037445955.1 Syntrophobacterales bacterium | reverse complement strand
CTTGCCCTGGATAATTACGGCGTCCCAGCCGGCGAACTTTAATTCGCTGCCCCAATGCCCGCCCATATGACCGCTGCCGACTAATTCGGGAAGGCTCGTGGGCAGGAGGGAGGTTATCGCCACCCGCCCCCCGCAGGGCGAACCGGTACCGATTAAGGGGCCACCGCCAAAGATGATCCTGTTTTCCGGATCGAACGCCCCCACGCCCGTAGGCACCTCGTCCCACATTACCTTATAGCCGATCCCCGTCGCCCCCAAATAATCGCGATATTTCTCCAGGGTCTTCTCCGTCCAGATCCTGCCGGTTGACAAGTCAACCCTCAAGACCTTTCCCGACCAACCATATGTAGTCATTACAGCCTCCTGATTAATTCAAATTCATTATTCTCTAACGCCTGATTTCGCCTCAATGGCAGGCCTGACAGGAAGCGTCCGGTGCCTTTCGATAAACCGCCGACCTGGGAGGGGTTCGCTTGGTCAAGTCAACCCAGTCGATGAATTTCAGCGCCCCGTTGGGGCAGGCGGCCACACACTCCGGTTTTCCTTCGCAGAGGAAACATTTCGTCGCCTTCTTCGTATCCGGATCATAGGAAATCATGCTCCAGGGGCACGCCCCCGTGCATATTTTGCACCCTATGCACTTCTCCGGATTTATCACCCGGGCGCCGGTCGGAGGTGACGCCTCGATCGCCCCCCGGGGACAGACATCGGCGCAGGGTATCGGATGGGGACATTGCTTGCAGGTCTCCTGAATTATCCGCATGTTGCCGAATTTTCCCCCCTGGGCGTTGTAGAAGCCGTGTCTTAAGCCCTGGGGACCGAAATTGTAGTTCCGGTAAACCTTCACCCGGGCGATATCCGGATGGGACTTGCCGTCGTTGAACTCGGTACAGGCCAGCTCGCAACGCCGGCAGCCGGAACAGCGGGCCGGTTCGGCCAGGAGCACCCCCTTGGCATTTTCGATAACAGGCATCTTGCCCGCATTGGCCGGGCCGGCTAAAAACGCATTCAACAATGACGTGCTGGTCAGTCCCGCGGCAACGGTGGCCACGCCCATTGTGAGAAAGGTTCTTCTGCTGGCCAGCCGCATGAGCAGCCCCGCCCCCTCCTTCTCCCCCGGAAGAACCTCCGCGGCCCTTTGGGCCTCCTTATGTCCTGCCTTCTTCAACCTCTCATTTTGTTCCATCTTTTCCTCCTCATGAGATCCGTTGTGTCGTCCCTTGACCGCCAATCCTGCCTTGGTATTGCATAAACCCTGCCATCTTTGCCAGAGGCGGCCTTTTTCCCCGCCCTGCTCCGGCTGAGAGCCTCCCTCCTAAGGAAGGGGGATCAGATCCGCCGGAGAGAGGGGCTCTTTCTTTTCGAAGCGGACGATATTATCGAAGGCGTGCCGGAAGATTCTCTTCATAGTGTCCACCGATCCGCCCCCGTTGTGCGGCGAGACGATCACATTATCCATCCGCAAAAGCGGATTCTCCGGATCCGGTGGCTCTTTGGCGAAAACATCGAGTCCGGCACCGGCGATCGTCCCCTTTCTCAAGGCGGAAATCAGCGCCTCCTCGTCCGCCACCCCTCCCCGGGCCGTGTTGATCAGGATCGCCGAGGGTTTCATCAGGGCAAACTCCCTCTCCCCGAGGAGCCCCCTGGTGCCTTTGGTCAGGGGAACATGGAGGGAGACGATGTCCGCCTCCTTAAGCAGTTTTTCCAGGGTCGAATATTCGAGGCCGCAGGCGGTTTCTGCCGCAGGAGAGAGTCTCGCGGGATCGTAATAGAGAACCCGGCACTCAAATCCGCCGTTTAGCCTCCGGGCCACCGCCTGGCCGATGGCCCCGGCGCCGATGATGCCCACGGTCTTATACGACAATTCATAACAGTCCATCCGGAGTTCCCACTTTAGCCACCTGCCCGCCCGGAGGGCGTTGTGGGCCACGCAGAGTTTCCTGTATAAGGCGAGCATAAGGGCGATGGCCATCTCGGCGACGGCGATCGCGTTTGCCCCGGCGGTGATGCAGACAGCGACTCCGTTTCTGGCCGCCGCAGCCAGATCGATCTTATCGACGCCGATACCGTATTTTTGAATCATCTTGAGCTTTGGGGCCGCCTCGATCAGCCAGCCGGGCACCGGGGTCCAGGAACAGAGGATGTAGTGGGCATCTTTCGCCCGGTCCAGTTCATGTTCCTTCCCCTCTTGCTCAAAGAAAATCAGCTCCAACCCCTCCGGTTTCCTCTCGAGCATCATCTCCCTCATCGCCTGAGGCAGCCGGTCAACGCATAAGGCAACGGTCTTCTTCATCAATCTGCCCCTTCATAGATCTTCTCCGAAATATACACCCGCCCGTCCATAATCCTCCTGGCGGTTCGTCCGATGGTGCAACCTTTCACTTCCAGCCTCGTATCCCCTCGAAGCTCGACCTTAACCTCGATCGTTCCTGCGGGATGGCCGATGACTATCCTCTCCGGATCCCGGTCGATCCCGTGACCCGCCGCCCGCCTCACCACGGAGCCCGGAAGAACCGCTCCGATCGCCGCCGGGATCGCCGCGGTCAGGGCGTAGGCCTTGTGGATCTTCCCCATGGCCAAAACCCTCGCGAGGAAACTTACCTCGCCCGAATCAAATTTTCTGCCGTCGCTGGTCTTAAAGGCCCGGGGCGGGGCCACCCAGGAGACCTTGGGGATGGATCTGGCAAGGGGAATCCCCATTTTCCCGGCCACCGCCCGGCGGATCTCCTCCAGCTTCCCGATGATTTCAGGGTCCCCATCCAACTCCCGGGGCGTCTCGTCCCCTTTAAGGCCCAGATCGGCGGCGGAAACGAACGCGGTGGGGTTTCCCGCATCGATTATCGTCGCCTCATATCTCTTTCCGTCCGCCAGTACCAGTTCATCGGAAACGTTGCCGGTGGGAAGGGTCCGACCTGTGGCAACCCCCCCGGGATCGACGAAGGTCAGCTCGATCCTCGACCCCGTCCCCGGGCAGCCGTCGATTGCGTAATCCCCTTCAGGGTAAAACCTCCCCTTCTTCACCGGGACCCTGGCCCTGATCGTCCTTTTCGTGTTGGTGTTAAAAATCCGCACTTCCGTATAGGGTTCCACCGCCTTCACCAAGCCCTCTTCCACCGCATAGGGGCCTACGGCGGAGCTGATATTGCCGCAGTTGGCCGAGTAGTCGACGAAGGCCGTCTCGATGCCCACCGCCCCGAAGGTGTAGTTCACGTCCCGATCGCCCCCCTTCCCCGGGGCGATGATTGCAAGTTTGCTCGTCAGGGAATCCGCCCCTCCCAGGCCGTCGATCTGGCGGAGGTCGGGGCTCCCGAAGACAGCCAGGATGATCCGCTCCCGCAGAAGGGGATCTTCCGGCAGGACCTCCTCCCGCAAGAAAATCCCCTTGCTCGTCCCCCCCCGCATGATGGTACAGGGAAACTCAATCCTCCTTTTCATCATTGCCTCCTCAAATGAGGAAAAGAGGCAAAGCCCGCTTTCCACCTTGCCTCTTTCGTCTCTCGTCTCCAGCCATCGGAATCCTAAAACCCATCCCGCGCCGGCGCCTCTTAACCGGCAGGGAACGCTATTTCACGTAACCAAGCTCTTTTAGCATAGAAGAGTAGAACTTGACCATATCTTCCCAGTATTTCTTCGTCTCCTCGGGGCCGAGATAGCCGGGCCGGGCGTAGAGGTGGGCGTCCTGGACGAATTTTTTATACGAGGGATGATCGAGGGCCTTTCTGATCACATCGTGCAGGAATTTCACCCGCTCCGGCGGGGTTCCCTTGCGCACGCCCCAGGCCCTCATCAGACCGTAGGTGTAATCGATCCCCAGCTCCACCGTGCAGGGCACATTGGGCAGGGCCGGATGCCTCTTGTCCATTATCACCGCCAGGGACTTGAGTTTTCCCGCCTCGAGCAGGGGTAGGGTTTCGGCTATCTCCTCGACGGCGCCGTGGATGTGGCCGCCTAAAATGGCCGCCTTCGTTTCCGCCCCCGCATCGAACGGAACGAAGGTTACCTCCACCCCGACCTTTTTGAAGAAACCCACCGTTTGAATCTCGGACCAGCCCCCGGGGGAGGTGCCCCCGAACTTCAGCATCCGGGGGTTCTTCTTGCCCCACTCGATAAGTTCGGCCAGGGTCTTGAACCGCGAATCGCCGGAGATGGTTATTGACGACGTGTCCCACTGGATCCTCATGATAGGCTCGAAATCCCTCAGGATCTGGGCCCGGGTTCTCGGGTTCACCTGATCGATGAGGTGGGAATCGGTGACCGCTAAAACGGTATAGCCGTCGGCGGGCTGCCCGGAGGCATGGAGCATCCCCCGGGTCGCGCCGCCTCCGGGCATGTTGGTAATAAGCAGGGGAACCTTAAGCTGGGGCTTGATCCCCTCCGCCACCGCCCGGGCCGCCGTATCGCTTCCTCCGCCCACCCCGAAGGGCACGATGATCTCAATGGTCCGCTCAGGATACTGGGCGCGAACCTCCCAGCCCCAGAGCGTCGATCCCAGGACCAGCGCCGTCATTAAAAAAAGGATCTTCGCTTTTCTCATAATTTTCCTCCTTATTAATTCTTGCTCCCCGCGGCTCTTACTCCGATAACCGGGATATGGGGAGCATATATCTGACTCAAAAGGCCCAGGCAAACCAGGCCGACCCCGGCGAGATCCGAGGTCAGGCTGGGGAAGAGCATGGCAATCCCTCCCGTCAAGAACAGCAGCCTCTCCAGGATCGTCGTGGCCTTGAGCCAGTATCCCATAATGGCCGCCTGGAGGGGGAACATGGCGCAAATCGCTATGACAGCGGCGAGAATAATCTCCACCCAGGTCCCCTCCATAAGAAATACGGTGTAGAAGACGAAGAAAAACGGCATGATATAACCGCCGATCCCGAGCCTTATGGAGATCCAGGCGAGCTTGAGCCAGTTGCCGCCGGAAATGGCCGCCGCGGTAAAGACGGCGATGCACACCGGCGGGGTGAGGCCGGATTTGATGGCAAACCAGAAGATAAACAGATGCCCGGCGATGGGAAGGATGCCGAGATTCTGCAGGGCCGGGGCGAGGACCGCGGCGGCGATGACGTAGGCGGCGGTCGTCGTCATGCCCATGCCCAAAAGCATCGAGGCGATCATCGTGGCGATGAGCGCCAGTCCCACATGGATCCCCGCCAGGGCCATGATGACTTCCGAGAGCTTCACCCCGAATCCGGTCAAGGAGATCATAGTCACCGCCATCTGGACGCAGCTCATCATCACCATCAGCCAGACCAAGGCGGAGGTAACCCCTCGGTAGTAAGCATCAGCGATGGTCTTGATCCGTATCCAGAGGGCCCCCGGGGAAAGGGAACCGCCGGCAAACACGAAAAGTACCATAACGGCGATCAAGGCCCAGGCGGCGCAAAGCTGGGGAGGCAGATAGAGGAGGAGAAGATAGAGAAGCAGTCCCACCGGCAGGAAAAACATCATGATCTGCCTCGGGGCGAACACCTCCTTGAATTTAGGGATCAACTCCGGGGGGATTCTGCCGATCCCGTCTCTTTTGGCCTCCACGTAAACCCCGGCCCAGATCCCGGCGAAGTAGATCACCGCCGGGATCAACGCCGCCAGCATCACCTCGAGATAGGAGATGTTGAGAAATTCGGCGATGATGAAGGCGCCTGCCCCCATAATCGGCGGCATGATCTGGCCGCCGGAGGAGGCGGAGGCCTCGATGGCGCCGGCCAGTTCGGGGCGATAGCCGAGCTTCTTCATGGTAGGGATGGTGAAGGCCCCGGTGGTTGCCACGTTGGCGACGGCGGACCCGGAGAGCATCCCGAAAAAGGCGCTGGAGACAACGGCGATCTGGCCCGCCCCGCCGGTGGTGCGCCCGCCGGTGAACGTGGCTATATCCATGAAGGTCTTGCCGACCCCTGCGGCAAAGAGGACCGGCCCGAAGATGATAAAGAGGGCGATGACCCGGCTCGTCATATCGGTGAGCAGCCCCCAGATCCCTTCGGTCATCAGGTAGGTCTGATAGATGATCTCGGTGAAACTAAAGCCCGCATGGCCGAAAAAGCCCGGAAAATGCTCCCCTAAGATCGCATATACGAGAAAGAAGAGAACCACGATGGGGATCGCAAGCCCGAGGGAACGCCTTGTCCCCTCGAGAAGCATCAGGGCCAGTATTACCCCCAAAACAAGCTGGTGGGTCTCGTAACGACCTACCGCCATGGCAATCTTTTCCCAGAAGACCATCACGTAGATACAGGGAACTACGGCAAGCACAATAAAGACCAGATCCAGTACGGAGGGAGAATTCCTCGTCCCGTAGAGATAACGCCTTCTCCAGGGGATTCCCTCAACGCCGGCCTTTTTTTCGCTTAAGGGGTAAAGAATGAAGATCAGGGACAAACCTAAGGTCAGGGATATTCCTCCCTGCAGCAGGGTATGCAGAGGGATTGTCAAGGCAGTATAGATGAGAAACAGAGACCACACGCAAACGAGCACCCCCGCTATCCATTTCCAGAAACCTGTAAGCTCTCTCATGCCGCGACCCTTTCGAAAAGGAGGGCGGGGGCCCCTTGGGGCCCCTCGCCTCCGAGCGGTGTATGGTTACCGGACCACTTCCAGAGTGAAGACCGCCGCGCCCCCACGGCTGCCCTGGGCTTCCACCTTGTACGTTCCCGGCGGCGTTCCGAAGGGGATGCCGGTGGCCACGTCGAAGTTCCCGTCCTTGTCCGCGATGATCTGATCGGTCTTCTCCGTCCCCAGGCCATGGTAAATGTCGCCTACCTGCATGATGACCTCGACCGCCTCCCCGGGCTGGAATCTTGCCCCCTTGAGCTTGATCGCCGCGGCGGACCTTCCCTTGGCCGGCTCTATCGTCAGGACGGCGGACTGTCCCCGGACCTCCTGGGGATAGGAAGCAAGGAGAAACACCAGAAGAAGCAGGCCTGTAAATATGGTCTTAAGACAAAGCTTTAATGTCTCCCGTGAATTTGTCATGATTTTATCCTCCTTGGATTGAAGGTTCTTTTGGGTCCGGTCATTTCTTCACTTCCGGCGGGATCAGTTCCGGGGGTATCGTCTGGCCAATTTCCCGGAAGAACCGCACCGCCCCGGCGTGAAAGGGAACCCGAAGGCCGAACTTGACCGCGTTGCCGATCATGTCATCGAAGTTTCCTTCCTTGAGGGTGGGCATGGAGCCGACGAGAGACGAGCGATGTTCCCAAATCGCCTTGACGATCCGGTAAACCACGTCCTCCGGGATGTCCTTCTGGATGAAGTCGGTAACCACATAGGCGTAGCTTAGCTGCTCGCCTTTCACCGCCTTGAACAGATCCGCCGGAATCGTCATGCTCCGGTGGATGCCCGGATGCATTTTCTCCGCCCGGGCAAGGTGTTCCGGTCTTATGGGAACGATGTTTATCTCCATCGCCGCCTCGATGTCCATGATCGCCGCATCCTTGAATCCCGCCTTGTACCAGCCGTCAACCACGCCGGCCTTCATCGCGTCGGGGCTTGCCCCTAAGCCCATTAATCGGTACGTCGGCTTCACCTCGATGGCCTTGAGGAAATAATCGATGTGCCAGCCGGAGGTGGTGCCGGGATTGAAGGCGAAAGATTTCCCGGCAAAACCTTCCACCGTGGTAATGCCGCTCTTTTTGCTCGAGACAAAGTGGATCGGGGTGAAGTAACCGCCCCACAGGGAACGGAGATTCCGATCGGGCTTGCCCTCCCAATCCAGGATTCCGAGAAAGCTTGCCGCCCCGGCGCCGGAACTGGCCGGGCCGGCATGAATGCTGCCCCGGCGGAGCCTTTCGAGGTTCTCCGTATATCCCCCGGTCTCCACCACCGTGACCACGATCTCCCCGGGATAGGCCTTGTTAACTATCCCGGCCATGGCCACGGTGTTGGCATAAAGGCCGGAGCGAACGCTTGTGGCACCGAATTTGAAATGGAATCTCTTGGTCTGGGCAAGGACCGAAGAAAGTGAAAAAATGAAGAACCATGTTAAAAATACCGCGAGAACTACAAAAACACCTCTACTCCTAGAACTGTTCATGTTTCCCTCCTTTTAATCTTTGCTGGCTGTCAGTTTATCACGGACTACCCCCTATTTTAACGTTACTGCAACTATATCGGCAAAAAAGATATTTAAAGACAGGCTGTAAGCAACCAGTATCCCCAAAGGATACTAAGAAAGATGAGTCTCAGACGGAGCTACCACATTTGCGGATTTTAGTATAGAAAAATAAACGGGAAGATGAGCCAGGCAAGAGGGACGCCAGGGGACGCTACCAACCTCTATACTTTTCTGAATTAATTTTCTTTAATGTTTTGTGAGTTACCGCTCGGATTCCCGCGAGAAATCTTGAAGCTCTCTTAGCTTCAAGATTTCTCGTTGCGTGCGAAATGACAGGGCCGGGTCTATCTCCGTCAGGACTTCTTGCCTTGACTGAAAAGCAGCTTATACTGGATGAGAAAACTTGCCGCGATCAAGACCACCAGGACCACGCTGTAGGGACGGGCAAGGAAAGAGAAGAGAAGATCCGGGACGGAGCCGGTGATTATGAGGGCCAGCCTCAGGTTCTCCTCGATCATCTTGCCTAAGATCATGGCGAGCACCATCGGCCCCACGGGATAGCCGGCCTTCTCGAAGACATAACCGATGATCCCGAAGAAAAGCATGAAGATAACATCGTTGATGCTGTTCATCAGGGCGTAGGACCCCACCACGCAGAGGATGGAAATAGCCGGGATGAGATACCATTTGGGGACGTTGAGCATCTTCAGCATGGCGTTTGCCCCGAAGAGGCCGCCGCCATAGGAGATAACGGTCGCGAAGAAGAGAAACCAGACGACCATGGAAAAATATTCCGGATTGCTCGCCATGAACAGCGGTCCCGGCTGCAGGCCGTGGAGGATGAAGGCCCCTAAAATGACCGCCGTCACCGAATCTCCGGGGATTCCCAAGGTCAACATGGTGGTTGTGGCCCCGCCGATTGCCGCGTCGTTGGCCACCTCCGGGGCGGCAACCCCTTCATAGGCCCCCTCGCCGAAACGCCTGCTGGGGTTTTTAACCAGTTGGGTAGTGGTGCCGTAAGAAACCAATGCCCCGATATCTCCGCCGGTCCCGGGAAGTAAACCGATAATCCAGCCGATGGGACCGGACCAGAGGGTGGTGGGCAGCACTTTCTTCATGATGGACCATTTAGGGAGCAAATCCCGGATGCGGTACCGCTCCTCAACCTTAAAGGTCTGGGATTTATTAAGCTGAACAAAGACCTCCTTCATCCCGAAGAGGCCGATCATGGCCAGGATGTAACTCACTCCACCGCTTAACAGTTCCGTCCCGAAGGTGAAACGCATGTAGCCTGTCTGCGGGTCCATCCCGATCATGCCGATAAAGAGGCCGATACAAGCGCTGATCAGCCCCTTGACCGCATGGCCTTTGCTCAAAACGGAAACCAGGGTTATCCCCCAGAGGGTAATCAAGAAATACTCCTGCGGGCCGAACTTAAGGGCGATCTTGCCCAGAAGGGGGCCGGCCAAGGCTAGCATGGCAAGGCCAAAGAGCCCTCCCAAAAGACTCACGAAAAGGGCGATCCCCAGGGCGTGATGGGGTTCCCCTCTTTTCTTGAGCATGAAACCGTCGAAAGTGGTGGCCACCGCGGCGGCGGTTCCCGGGATATTCAACGAAATGGCCGAAATCGATCCGCCCATCACCCCGCCGGAGAAGGCGCCGACGATGAAGGCCAGGGCCTGATCCATGGGCCAGCCGTAGGTGAGAGACACGCATAACACAACGGTCATGGTCACCGTGAGTCCCGGCAGGGCCCCCATAACTAGACCGATCAACGAACCCACGACAATGAGAAGAAACAATTCCGTTGTTACAATCATGACATCCGGTCCCTTTCTACGGTAGAATCACCCCGAAAATCCTGGAGAAGCTGTAATAAATCGCCAGCACAAAAACCACCGCAATGAGAGCCGCGCTCGCGATTTTCCTCATCCAACGGTCGTCGCCGTCGTTTAGCAGGATGGTGGCGGCGGTTACATAAACCGTCGTGGCCAGGGGAAACAGGGCAAACGGTAAGATCAGGTATTTAAGCAGGAGGATATAGACCAAAAGACCGAGAAACAGAATTGTAACCAGCCGATACTCTTGCCTTATCTCAATATATTCGTTATCTTTCTCCTTTTTGCCACCTCCCAGATCCCCCTTAAAATCAAAAAAAAGACAGACCAGGAGGATAAGGCAGACTAGGGCTGGATAAATCAGGGCGGAATTAATCTTAAAGAGGGCCTCGTTTTTTGAAATCCCCAGATGGATGAGACTTGCGGTAAAGGCAACGAGGAAAAAAACAACTACGATACGCGCTATAATACCCAGCCTACGGTACTGGTTCATCTCGGTTTATCCTCCCTGATTTGCCTGCGCCCCGAAACCTGCCGCTATTCCTCTTCTTCGCTGATAGCTTCCTGGGGGCAGCTGTCCCGGCAGGCGTAGCATTCCAGACAGGCATCAACGTCGATTAGAGCCTTTCCAGATCCGCCGTCCATTTCCGCCGCACCCGCTGGACAAAGGGCGACACACAGTTCATCTCCATTGCACTTTTTTGGGTCCACCTTCAGCATAACAGATAAAATACCCCTTTTTGTAATTTCATTAAGATGACAGGTTAATTCAGGATGGCCGGTTTTTTGATCCCGAAATCCAGGGGAGACTTCTTGGCCCCGCCGCCATCGAAAAGGATCCAGGTGGCCCTCGCCGTCCAGGTGTCAATGAAATCCACCGCCGCTTTCCCGGAGAGGTTAATGGGGCTCAGGAAGATTCTCGCCTGATATTCCGGCCAGCGGGGGTCCCTCATGGCCTCGTCCATTTTCGTCTCGAGGACTCTCACGACCTCCGCCGGGGTACCCCGGGGAACGAAAAGACCAAAATAGGGGCCGTACGGGAGGAACTTGGCCATTTCCGGAAAGATCCTGCCGGCGGCGGGGATTTCATCCAGACCGCGGATAGGCTCGTTGGTAAAGGAGGCCAGAATCTTGAGCTGCTTGGCCCTGTAGCTTTCCACCATGGTCTGGATCATCTCGATGGTGGCGTCCACCTGACCGCCCATGACGGCGATAACCGCCGGCCGCCCCCCGGCGAAGGGAACGAAGGTGAATCTCGCACCTAAGGCCTGGGTAAGCATCAACCCCGAAACATGGGGAACGGTTCCTGGGCCGGCGGTGCCGATGCGGAGCTTCTCCGGGTTGGCCCGGGCAAACCGGACGAACTCCTCCATCGTCGAGAACCTCGAATCCGGGGGAACCGCCAGAACGGGAATCGCCTGGTTGGTCAGTTTCACCGGAATAAAATCGCTGGTGGGAGAAACATTGAGAATGTCCATTACCTGCCAGAGGGACATGGTTTCGGTCCCATAGAGAACGGTGTATCCGTCCTTAGGCGCGGCCAGCACGGCAGAGGCGGCAACGCCGCCCGCGGCGCCGGGCATATTGGTAATAGCGATGGGCTGGCCCAGCCTCTCCTGCAGGATGGGCAGGATCCCCCGGGCGATAAGATCCGTGGGACCTCCCGGAGCGAATCCCACCATGGCCTTGATGGGCTTGGCGGGATAGGAAACCTGCGCGAAGCCTGCGGGCAAAACGGAGAAAAACAAAACTGCTGCGATTAACACTACATACATTCTTTTCATTTCTCTCTCCTTTAGCTTACGTTATTGCTGCTGGTTTGCTCTGGCGAAAATTTATGCCTCCCCGGTTTATCCCATGTACATCCTTCCCGGATCGATGGAGGTCCTGATAAGCCGGAGCTGCTCCTCCGTCGGCGGCTCCGTAAAGGGCACTTCTTTGGGAACCACCGGGGCAAAACCCATGGTGCCCAGCACGTCCTCCAGGGTGCTCCCGGGATGGATGGACAGGAGTCTCATCTTCTTTGTCTCTTCATCGAACCCGAAGATGGCCTTATCCGTGATTACCCGGCTGGGCCCGCCCGCGAGGCCGGCCTTCGCCCTGCTTTCCCCGCCTTCCACGTAGCCCGGGCTCGTAACGAAGGCAATGGTCTCTTTAAGTTTGCGGGCGTCGTGGCGGATGATGATGATCGTTCTCTTTGCCGCGGAGGCGATGTCGTTGGCCCCGCCGCTACCCACCATATGGCGGAATTTTCCCCGGGGATCACCGACCAAGGTGGTGTTCAGGTTCCCGTATTGATCCGTCTCCAGCCCGCCTAAAAAACCTACATCAACCCTTCCCTTGTGGAGGATGGAACCAAGGATGTCCACAAAACTGCTCATCACCTTGGCCCGATGCCAGACCCGGGGATCCGCGAGCCCAACGCCGCAATGCACCGGTTCCGGGTCGATGATTCCCAGCTCAAAGAGGATCGTCATGTCCGGGGCATGGGTCATTTTCGCCAGAAACGAGGCGACCACCGGCAGCCCGAGACCCACGGCGACAATTTCTCCGTCTTTGAGCTCCCTCGCCCCGGAGACCGCCATCAATTCCGAATGGGTATATTTCAACTCCATGATCATCCTCCTTAATATCCCAAGACGGCATCCGCCCGCAGGGTCTCTAAGTGCTTTAATCCGCCGAACTTCTCCAGGTATTCCCAATGATCATCGCAGTCGAAGACGAATTCGTCGAGATACCTCCGGAAGGTCTCCGGGGTCTCCTGGGCCTTCACATAATCTTCAATAGCCCGGGCATCGTAATCATACTCCCGGTACACCGAGGTCGGATGGGCGGCAAAAGGCTGCGCCACCACATGGGAAACAAAAATCCCCGGGATAACGGTGCGTTCGGGGTTCTGCCGAATGACCTCCGTGGGCACTACCCGTTCGGCGATAATGATGGTGCGGGAGGCGGCCTTGGCCTGTTCCACGTTATCCCAGCGGGGGCCGACAATCCAGGAATTTCCCTCCTGATCCGCCACCTGAACTTGCACCACCGATACGTCAGGGAGCAAGGGCTTGAGCACCAGCCACTCTTCGCCGGTAAAGGGATCGGCAATAGTCGCCACATCACCTGCGGATTTTTCCTTGATCTGCCTGATCAAATCGGATCCCTTAAGGGAGCGGATGGGAATGAAGGGCTGACCCAAGGAGCCCGCCAGGAAGCGGAAGGCAACGGAAAGGCTGCTGTATTCGTCCGCTTGCAGCGTCTTGTTTTCTATGCCCCGGTTCACGCAGGCCAGCCGCCCGAACCGGTCGAGGGAACCGCCCCCGTAGATGAGCCTTTTCACCGCCCCGCCGCCGACGAGGAGATCGGTATCCATGGCCCCTACGCACTGAGACACGGTTAAATCCCCGATGCCCTGGCGGATCACCTCCCGGGCAAAGGCCATGGCGCAGCGGGTAATGGGAAACCCCGACAGGGAAACGTGAGAACCAGAAGGAATCGAGGCTACGGCCTCTTTTAGAGTCGCAAGCTTATTCAAGGGGGCCTCCTTTAAGTTGTCCGTTCATCAAACAGGACAAGCAAAGCCTGACAGCAGCCCGCCTCCAGTTTGAGTTCCGCCAGCTCCGCCGGACGATTGAGAACCTCGTCTATGGCAAGGACGACCAGATTCGCCGGAACACAGGCGAAGGGTTTCGTTTCTCTTGCCATCATCCGCTCTTCCACGGGCCGATGGAGGCAGCCCCCGATCCGGAGTTTAAGCAGCCTGCCGTCCTGCTCCACCTTAAGGGTTTCGGTGATTCCGTTTTCCTTAAGAGTCGCTAAAACCGTCGCCACTATCCCCTCAATGTCCGGGCGGCCTTGAAGCTTTGGCCGGCATTTGGCCCGGTAGAACTCCCGGCCCAGGGTGGTGAGCCGGAAACGCCCCCCCTTCCCCCGCTCGTCCCACATGGCCTTTTCCAGCTCGAAGATAAGATCGTTGGCATAGTCTCTGGCAATGGTCTCTTTGCTCATACCTGCTCCTTATAGTACGCCTCACCCCACCTTTCGGCAAATACGAGCTGATTCAAAGGCAGGCGGGGGCGTTGACGGGGTTGCTTGGTGAAATGGCCGAAGGAGATGACGCTGACCGCCTTGAACCCCTCCGGGATTCCCAGCAGCTCCTTCGTCTTCTCCTCATCGCGGATGTCGATGCACGGGGCGATCAGCCAACAGGCCCCAAGCCCCAGGGCGGTGATCATAAGCAGCATGTTTTCGATGGCCGCGGAGGTATCGTAGGGCATATCCCAGACATCCTTCTTGCCGCAGACCAGGATGCTCACCGGGGCGTTGGCGGAAAATTGCGAGACCTGGCCCGAGGTGAGCTTCTCGAAGGCGGCCTTCTTCTTCTCCTCGTCTTCGAGGCTCGCGAATCTCTCGTGCATCTGATGGGTTACATATTCGGCGGTAAAGCGGCGGCTGCTTCCGCCCCCGGAGAGCGCCCCCAGCTTCTTTCTGGTCGTCTCGTCCTTGACTACGACAAATCTCCAGGGCTGGGCGTTTTCGCCCGACGGCGCCTGGCGGCCAGCCTCCAGGATCAGGGCCAGATGTTCTTCGGACACGGGCTCGTCGGTCCACGCCCGGATGCTCCGGCGGTCCTGGATGACCTTCATCGTTGCCTCAGCCAAACTATAGGTTTCCGTCATCTTTTCCTCCACCTGTCTTAAATCTATCTATTTGTGGCCCCTTTATTTCGAATCCCTAACCGGACTCGCCGCTTCCCGATCTGGTCTTTCTTCTCCAGCCAGACCTATAGATCGGCAAACACCGCCTCCAGCTCCGAATCGGGCACGTCGAAGGTCACGTTGAACGGGGGCAGGGGCTCCTCCCTCATGTATTCCGGAATCTGCTGCTGAGCCCTGGTGATCCCCGCCTGCCGGTTGAATTCCAGCTCCGTGGCTAGGACGTTGCGGTTCATTTTGTCCAAGTCGCCTTTCGTCAAACCCCAGCCGTAGATCCCGTTTAGCATATCCAAAAGAAGCTGGGCATCGGCAATGACGGGCGGCCGGGCAAACAGGCAAAGCCCCGTGGAATCGAGCATGGCGGCGATGATTTGGAGTTTTAAGGAAAGTTCCCGCTGGCCTTCCTTGCCCAGGGGATTGACCTCCTTCCTTGCGCCGAAGGCGTTGCCCGCGGTGTGGTCCGCCCCCTGGGGGGAGGTGGCGTAGGTAAC
>JBBIJM010000062.1:0-15362 GCA_037445955.1 Syntrophobacterales bacterium | reverse complement strand
GGCGCTCGATACTTTTCAGTGTGCCAATTGGTATGTCCTTTTTGGGATGTGGAACGGTGACTAGCCCTTTCCTCTCAGGGTGCCGGAATTGGGTGTGAGAACCGACTTTTGCAATTTTGTACCACCCGTTCTGCTTGAGTATTTTAATAATTTTCCGGCTATCCATAGTGTGTATTTATACACATCTAAGTGTGGCTTGTCAACATAAACAATTGACACATAAACAATTGGCCGGGTGACCTGACGCTTTACGCGGACTGGTGCTACGCTGCCGCTGCGCACCAGCCGGCAAGCTTGGCGTTAGGCGTTCTACGAGGACCAAGATGATGAACACTCTGCCGCTTCAACTTCGAAATGGCCATGTCTTCGTCGAGTTGGGCGGCGAGCTATGGCTTCTCGACACTGGTGCGCCAACGATATCCTTGTTTGTTGTAAGACCTGACCCACTCTACCATCTGGGCTGAAATGTCAAGAGTAAAGATTTGACCCCTTTTAATTCCGGCATTCATACCGATGAGGAGCGGAAAGCCGTCGGTGGAATATGTGGATGCGCAAAGACTTGGGCTGTTGCTTTATCAGAGAGGACGGTGACCGGATTGGCTCACAAACCAGCCCGTTTGAGTAGTTCGGTAGGGTGGCCCCCTCTTTCTCAAACGTTCCTCTTATCAAGGGGCAAGTTAAGCCGGTAGAGGCGGAAAGTCAGGGGAAATATGCAGATAACCATTAACGCCAACGACACGGAAGTCGACAAGGCCCTGGCCGACCTGTCGGCCCGCTTGCGGAAGCTCCGTCCGGTCATGAAGGAGATCGGCGAGATCGTGCGCACCTCCGTGGAGCGGAACTTCGCCGCCGGCGGCCGCCCGAAGTGGGACGAATCGGCGCGGGTCAAGGGCGAAGGCGGTCAGACGCTGTCATTGACCGGCCGTCTCCGTCGCTCCTTTGCCCGTCCCGGAACTCTCCAGGCAGGAAACGACCAAGTCGCCGTCGGCACCGGCGGAGTTCGGGGGACATAACACTTAATTCTGCCGTTGATGAGATCCGGCAACAGCGGGATAGGGTATGATGAGAAGGCTGACCATCGATAGTTCCGTGATCATCTCATCCCTGATTAAAGATGAGATGATGAAGAACTTTCAATTGCCATAAAGTCCCATTTAATCAGACAATACCGGGGCAGATGTAGGATCAGGTCTTGCATTACTGCACTTTAGGCTTCTTACGTACAAACAAATCCTTGATTGTTAGACCTGACCCACTCGACCATCTGGGCTGAAATGTCAAGGGTAAAGATTTGACCCCTTTTAATTCTTTGGTAGCGGGGAGAGGATTCGAACCTCTGACCTTTGGGTTATGAGCCCAACGAGCTACCGGACTGCTCCACCCCGCGTCATGTTCACCTATCTTCTAGCCCATCGCCGGGAGATTTGTCAAGAATTATTTCCGGGGAGATGATGGCCCCTTTGAAAAACAAAGGGAAGCTGGTATAATTCGAAGAAAAATGTCAGGAGACGTTCTCATGGACCGGAGAAAATTTTGTCAGATGATGTTGATAGGAGTGCTTTCGCTCTCTGCCCGGCCTGCCTTTGCCAATAAATCCTCCGCCTCCATAGAGGCGCCTGCGAAAGTTCAAAAAGGCAACTGGGTAGCAATCAAGGTAACCGTAACGCACAGAGGAAACAGTTCTCTCCATTACACCGACTGGTTGCGGGTAAACGTTAACAAGAAAGAGATTGCCCGCTGGGACTTCTCTTCCGCCCAGAGACCCGAGGCGGAGGTCTTCACCAGAGAGATCAAGGTAACCGCCTTGGAAGATCTGGAGGTCATTGCCGAGGCCAATTGTAATATACACGGAAGCACCGGGCCGGCAACGGCCAGGATTACCATAATACCGTAATCTACTGTGTCGGAGGGAATTTCAAGATGAGCATCGCGGGAATATCCGTCATCCTGATCCTTGGTATCATCAACCTGCTGCTGATCTTATTTCAGATGAGCACCGGGCTCCGGTTGATCAAGATGCCTTTTTCCGTACATAAGAGGAGCGGCATGGCCCTGTTGATCATCGCCTCGCTCCACGGCCTGCTTGCCTTTCTTGCCTCATAGCCCAAAAGAGGCAAAAAGGGGCCACGCTTTTTCCGCAGCCCCTTGTCTTCATGGTGGGCGGTACTGGGTTTGAACCAGTGACTTCTACCGTGTGAGGATAGCACTCTCCCGCTGAGTTAACCGCCCTTGCCGTCCTCTATATTTAAAAACCGGGAGTTTTTCAAGCTAAAAATTGGCCCGCCTCAGAGACCGAGGTAGGTCTTTCTGATCACCTCATCCTGCAAAAGGTCTTCGCCCTTCCCTTCGGCAATGATCTTCCCTGATGAGAGGACGTAGTTCCGGTCGGAAAACTTAAAGACCGTGCTTACCTCCTGCTCGACCAACAGAATGGTGATCCCCAACCTCTTTATCTCCATAATCTTATCAAATACCTCCGCCCTGAGAATCGGGGCAAGGCCGGTGGACGGTTCGTCTATGCAGAGGAGTTTCGGCCTGAACATCAAGGCCCGGCCTATCGCCAGCATCTGCTGTTCCCCGCCGGAAAGGGTCCCCGCGATCTGTTTCGCCCGCTCCTCCAAGCGGGGGAAGAGGCCAAAGACCGTATCATAATTGCGCTTCAATTCGTTTTTATCGTAAAGGAGATAGGCGCCGGCGGCGAGATTGTCCATCACCGTCATCTCCCGGAAAGGCCGGCGTCTTTCGGGACAGTGGATGAGCCCCAGCTCTACTATTCTATAGGCCGGCAGCGTATCGATCCTCATCCCGTCAAAGGAAACCATTCCCTCGAGGCGGATCTCTCCGCCGGTGGACCGCTTTTTGATCTCCTTCTCCCAGGATACAAGTCCCGTCAAGGCCCTAAGAAGGGTGGATTTCCCGGCCCCGTTCGGACCTACCAGGCTCACCAGCTCGCCTTTCGCGACCTTCATCGACAGATCGTTGATAAGCATCGCCTTATCGTAACAGACAACCAGGTTGTTAATTTCCAACAGCACTGATCCCCCCCTCCTTTCCCAGATAGGCCTCGATGACTTCCGGCTTATTTACCACCTCTTCCGGCGGCCCGTCGGCGATGACCGTGCCGAAGTTGAGCACGATGATCCGGTTGACAATCTTCATCAATTGCTGGAGTTTATGTTCGATGATCACCATCGCCGGGCCTTCGCTGTGGAGACGGCCGAACCGGCCTCCCTTGTGGAGCCTTTTTACCGATTTGGCCATCAGGTCCGTCTCGGCGGGGCTCAGTCCGCCGAAAGGTTCATCGAGAAGGAGGAGATCCGGCTCGGTGGCAATAGCCCGGGCCACCTCGAGCCTTTTGAGATCCCCCTGGGAGAGGGTGGAGGCCTTCTCCAGGGCCATGTCGGAGATCCCGGCAAATTCCAGGGAGTCCATCGCCTTGGCCTCGATCCGCTTTACCCATTCCCCCCGCTTCATCGCCCGGGGGGAAAGGCAGGAGACCATGACGTTGGCGATGATCGGAAGCCTCCTGAAAGGCCTCATGTTCTGGAAGGTGCCGGCGATGCCTGCATTCACAATGTCCCAGGTTTTCATCCCGGTTATCTCTTGCCCCTGGAAATACACCCGGCCCGAATCGGGCTTCAATATCCCCAGAATCAACCTCAGCAAGGTGGTCTTGCCGGCCCCGTTAGGTCCGATCAAACCTATGATTTCGTTTCTGTTCATGGTAAAGCTGACCTTATCGATCGCCCTGAGTCCGCCGAAGTTTTTGCAGAGGCCGTCAACCACAAGAAAGGGTTTTTCCATCTTATCCCTCCTCCCCTTCTTCCCGGAGCTCCCGGCGGGAGACCTTGCCCACGTCGGTCTTGGGCAGCTCACCCCGAAATTCGATGATCTTCGGGACCTTGTAGTGGGCCAGGCGCCCTTTACAGAACTCGATGATCTCCTCTTCCGAGACCTTACCCCGGGCGTCGGGCTGCAGGACCACGTACGCCTTGATCAACTGGCCGACCCGGGGATCCGGCACCCCCACTACGCCCGCCGCCTTGATCTGGGGGTGACCGTAGAGAACTTCCTCGACATGGCGGGCGAAGACCGAGTAGCCTTTATATTTGATGAGGTCCCGTTTGCGGTCGAAGAAATGGAAATAACCTTCCTCATCCATGCTCACCATGTCGCCGGTCCTGAGCCAGCGATCGCCGTCGATCTCGACGAACACCTTCTCATTCTCCTCGGGCCTCTGCCAGTAGCCCCGCATGATGTTGGGGCCGTTTAGGATCAACTCCCCTACCTCTCCTGGCGGCAGAAACCCGCCAGTATCGGGATCGATAATCGCCGCCTTGACATTGGGGATGGGCACCCCGAAGGCCCCGGCCTTCGTCCTATTGAGAGGGCTGCCGTGACTGATCGCGGAAGTCTCGGTCATCCCGTAACCCTCGGCGATTTTCGTTTTGGTGCGCCTCTCCCAGCCGGCGATGGTGGATTCATGGAGCATATCGGCCCCGCATCCGATGAGCTTCATCCTCTTCCAGTTGACCCGGTCGGTCTTCTCATATTCCTTGAGATACTCAAAGAGGGTGGGAACGCCGAAGAAGGCGGAGACTTTGTACCGCTCCACCGAGTTTAGGATATCCTCGATATCCGGGGTGGTGAAGAGAACCAGGGTAAATCCCTGGGCCAGTCCGTTGAGCATGATCACCACCTGCCCGTAAATGTGGAACAGGGGAAGGAAGGCGATGAGGGTCTCTTTCCCCTCCTCGAAAATGGGCCAGAAATCCTTCGCCTGGATCAGGGCGGCGATCATGTTCCGGTGGGTGAGGATCGCCGCCTTGGGATGCCCGGTAGTTCCTCCGGTATAGGGAAGGGCGGCGATAGCCTCGTTTGGATCAAGTTTGACCTGGGGCCCTCTGGGCTGATACCTGCCCATCAGATCCTGAAACTTGATCAGCCCTCCCCTGGCGATTATCTCCGGGGTCGGCACCCGCATCTCCCGGCTGAGCTTGCCGAAGGCGCTCTGACCCAAAAGCCGCTTGAAAAAGGGCAGGTATTCGCCGATGCCGGTGATGATCACATTCTTGAGGGCCAAACCTGTTTTCTCCACATTGTCGTAGAGCAGGTCCTGGCAAACCACCGTTTGGGCGCCGCTGTCCGTAAGCTGATGCCTCACCTCCTGGCTCGTGTAAACCGGACTTACCGGCGTGACGGTGGCGCCGACCTTGAGAGCGGCGAAGTAGGTGATTATATACTGGGGGCAATTGAGGAGATATAAGGCAACCCTATCCCCCGTGGAAACGCCAAGATCGGCCAGGGCCGAGGCAAAACGGTTCGTAAGCTCCCTCAATTCCCCGTAGGTGATCTTCCTGCCGTAAAATATGAGGGCGACCTTGTCTTTATATTTCTCCGTGATCTCGTCGAAGATCTCCGGGATCGAATACTCCGGGATCGTAATCTGTTCGTTTACCCCCGGGGAATAGTATTTCAGCCAGGGTTTCGATAGATAGATGGCTTTGGGATCCATATTTCGCTCCTTCATTCCAAAGATGTATCGCAGATCCGGCAGACATCCCGGGTGGCGATATTGCGCACCTTGCAACGGGGACAGATCGTTTCGATCTTGTCCCTGATCCACGGGACGAGCCCCTCGGGCATATAGAGAAGGATCAGGAGGATAATCGCCGCATAGAGAAGCAGCCTGATCTCGGGCAGAATCCGGAGAAATTCCATGAGGGGGTAGAGGATGAAAACCGCGGCGATCGGCCCGTAGATCGTCACGATCCCCCCGAAGACCACCCAGATGACCGCCTGGAACGACAGGGCCACCTCCAGCACCGAAGGCCCGGCGATCCGCATCAGATGAACATACAAACCTCCTGCGATCCCGGCAAAGAAGCCGCTCAAGCAGAACGAAAGGAGCTTGTAACGAACCGTATTGATCCCCGCCGCCTTGACCGCCAGCTCGTCTTCCCGGATGGCGTGGAAGATGATTCCGGTATGAGAATCGGTTATCTTCCACATGATGAACGACAAAACAAGCATGATCGATACTACTGTATAGTAATCGGTCACCCGGGACGTAGTCAGCCGGGCAAGCCCCGAGATCCCGAGCTCCCCCCCGGTCAGAGTGGGAAAGGCGAAGATCAGACCGAGAAGGATGATCGGGAAGGACAGGGTCGTTAAGGCCAGGTAAGTTCCCTTCAGCCGGAGACAGGGGATCCCTACAACCAGACCGGCCAATACTGCAACCAAGGCCCCCAGGGGAATCGTGGCCCAGGGGGGCCACTGGAGATGAACGTTAAGAAGGGCCGCGGTATAGGCGGATACCCCGAAGAAGAGGGCATGGCCGAAATTCACCTGGCCGGTATAACCGGAGAGGAGATCCCAGCTCGCGGCAAAGATGGCAAAGATGCTGGTAAAGATGAGAATCCTCAAGAGGTAGGGATCCTGGGTGAAGGCCGGCAGGAGAAGCAGGGCGAGGACAAAGAGGATCACCGCCACCCGGCTGGGCAGAACGATAACCTCCGTTCTCACGATGTTCATGAACTTTCTCAGATTTGCCTCGATTGCGATCATACCTGCTACCTCTCCTCCTCAAAAGCGATGCCGTAGAGCCCTTCCGGACGGATCAGAAGAACGATAATCATGATCGAAAGGGCCACAGACCCCTTCAGGAAGGCCCCTCCGGGGATGAGAAAGACGACCAGCACCTCGGCGAAACCCAGGATATAGGCCCCGATAAAGCTCCCCTTGATGCTGCCCAATCCCCCCAGAACCACAATGGCCATGGTCATCACCAGGGGACTCAACCACATGAACGGTTCCAAAACAAAAAGGGGCACCACCGTAGCCCCGGCAATCGCGGCGAGCATCACCGAAAGCCCCATGGTGATCATGGCGACCCGCTCGGTGTTCATCCCCATAAGGTTTGCCACCTCCTGATCCTGGGCGGTGGTCCGGATGGCAAGCCCCAGCCTCGTTTTCATGAGCAATCCCCAGACGGAGGCCAGAACGGTCAGCACCACCCCGAAGGTCAGGAGCTGCTGGTTGATGATCTTGACCCCGAGGATGGTGGAAAAGCCCGGGATCAAGGGCGGCGTCCCCCGGAGATGCCCCTTGAACAGGATGAGGATTATTTCCTGGAAAACCATGGCCAGGGCGATCGTGGCGATCAAAACCGCCGCATGATGCTCCTGGATCGGGTTGATCACGACCCTGTAGAAGATCATTCCCAGGACCGAGACGATGACCACCGCCAGAAACATCGAAAGGACCATGTTCATCCCGAGCTTCTCAAACAGGAAATGAATCATATAGGCGGCGATCATATAGAAGGCGGTATGGGCGATGTTTACGATCCGGGCCACCCCGAAGATCAGGGAAAACCCGATCGCCAGAAGGGCATAGATGCTTCCGTGGATAAGACCGTTTACGACAATGTCCTGTACCATCTCTACCTCTTTATGGTCGTAAATTAATTGAAACCAGGGGGGTCCCCTTGTTTTCGATACGAAAACAAGGGGATTTCATCGACTCAAAATTGAACGCACGCCTTACTTCCGGTAATGCTCGACCATCCAGGGCGGGATCCTGTAGGGCACCGAACCTTCATAGGTAATCCCCTCCCAGCCCCAGGGCCAGACGCACTTGTCTTCCCCGTCCTGCCACTGGGTGGCGATACTCGTAGTAAAGCCAGGACCCCAGATGACATCGTGGTTTTTATCGAAGACGAGACGTCCCGCGGCGCCTCTCATGTCGGTTTTTTCCAGTTCGGAAACGAGTTTGTCCGGATCCAGGGTACCCGCCTTCTCGATGGCGGAAGCGAGAATCAAAATCGCCTCCCTCACCCCGGCGGTGTAGGTGGGGGCCTGTTTGAATCTCTTCATATAGGCGTCAAAGAAGGGAATGGTAAATTCGGTCATCTTCACCCGGGCATAGGTATTCTGGGTCATCACATAGTTGCCCTTCCCGCCGGTCGCCGCCCAGAAACCGTCTTTCTGGGCCTCCACATTGATCCCGACTGGGGCCGCGGGAATCTTGAGCTCCCCCCACTGTTTGGCGAAGGGGATCCCCACGGAGGCGGAAAAGACCTGGAAGATGATATGGGCGCCGGAACGCTGAATCGCCGACAGCTCGGCGGTCACGTCGGTGGCCACCGGTGAGGGCCGCCAGACTCCTGCCAGTTCCATCCCCATCTTAGGCAGGTTGTCTTTCAGAATCCCTTCGAAGGGATCCGCCCAGACCGCCTTCTCGGCAATCAGGGCCACTTTGATCTTCGGGATCTTCAGTTCCCTGGCGATCCTTTCGGCCACCATCCCAAGCATAAGCATATTGGACCGGATGAGATGAAACGAATTGATCGGGGTTACCCGAAACCAGTACTTGTAACGGCCATAGTCCTTGGCCACTCTCAGACAGAGCTCGGGATGGGCGGCGCCGGCGCCCAGGAAGATCTTCTTGTTATCCATGGCGATATCCTGCATGGCCAATACCGCCTCGGTCCTGAACCCGCCGATGAGAAAATCCACCCGATCCCTGGAAATGGCCCTCTCTATCGAGTTGGTAGCGTCGGTCAAGCTCAAGAACTCATTGGTATCGATCTTGACGAGTTCGATCGGACGGCGGGTCTTGCCGACGGGGATTCCCCCTTTGGCGTTGATCTCGTCCATCGCCATAAGCGCCCCGTTCCAGTGGCCCTCGCCCTGAACAAAGGCCATGGGGCCTGCTATCCCAACCTTGATCGGCTGAGCGGAGCCGCTTTTCGCACCTCCTAAGATAAACAGGGAAAAAACAACCATTGCCAACCAGAACACATTAAACCTTTTCATTTGCTTCCTCCTTTCCTTAATAAAAAATTAAGTTACGGACAAACCAAATCGAGAGTTTCGACGTATTGCTGATTTTGGGATAAGCTAAAAAAGCGCCTGGTGAATCATCTAAAAAAGACGTGCGAATCAGCATTAATCCAATCCCCTCATCCCTGTCAAGAAAAACCAGGCGAAATCTTCAGAGCGCCCCGAGCGCCTCCTCGGGCAGGTCCAGGGCGTTTCGGTCCTCCCTCCTGAGCGGCTCGATTTCGATGGATACCTTCGGCAGTATCTGATTGAGATAATAGCGGGCCGCAGCGATTTTCCCTTGATAGAAAACCCCGTCGGACAGGCCGGGTTCGACCTCCTCGAGTCTCCTCCGGGCCAGCAGAGCCTGCTCCATAAGGCAGTGGGCCGTCTGGAGGCGGGCGGAGATAAACAGGGCGGAGACGGCATGAAGGGGGATCAGTTCCCTCTTGGCCTTGAATTGGGCATACCAGCCCTCATAAATGTCAACCAGTTCCCTGAGGCAATCATACCCCCGGGCCAGATTATCCATCTCCCGGGCAAAACCCGGGGCGTCTCTCTTGGACTCAATAAATCCCCCGATAAGGTTCACCCAGTTCCTGAAAGGGTCTCCTCCCTCCATCCTCATTTTGCGGGTCACCAGGTCAAGCCCGTGGATGAACGAGGTTCCCTCCCAGACGGTGAGGATCTTCGAGTCCCTTAGATACTGTTCTACCGGATATTCGGTGCTGTAGCCGACGCCCCCCAAGACCTGGATCGCCTGGGCAATTATCCTGAGGCTGGCTTCGCTGGCATAGCATTTTATCAAGGGGGTCAGGATGGCCGCCATCGCCCCGGCAGACTTGGCCGCCTTAGGATCCGGCGAGTTGGCCTCGCAGTCCAGATAAAAGAAGCCCTTGAAGATCATCGCCCGGATGCCCTCGGTGTGGGCCTTCATATCTAGAAGCATCCTCTTTACATCCTCATGCCGGATGATGGGCAGCCTTTCTCCTTCCTTCAGCCCGAAGGGACGGCCCTGAATCCTCTCCCGGGCATACTGGGCGGCATAGAAATAAGCGGCGGCGGCCTGAGAGTTGGCATTGTGGCCGGTGCCGATCCGGGATTCATTCATCATGTGAAACATCATGTTCAAGCCCGGGGACCGCCCCTGCTTATCCGGCTCCGGGCCCATCCTGATCCCCAGACAGCGACCGTTCTCGCCGAAATTGAGCAGGGCCGTGGCCTGGGCATGGAGCCCCATTTTATGCTCGAGGCTCAGGGTAGTTATGTCGTTGTCTTCTCCGAGGCCGCCTTCTTCCGTGAGCCGGATTCTGGGAACCAGGTACAATCCCAGACCCGCCGTGCCCGGCGCCCCCCCCTCCGGGCGGGCGAGGACCATATGGATCGTATTCTCACAGATCCCCGCATCCCCTCCGGTGATAAACATTTTGGTTCCGCAAATCCGGTAAACCCGGGGGTCTTCCGTAGGATATGCCCGGGAGATGATGTCTCCCACATCGGATCCCGCCTGGGGCTCAGTCAGGCACATGGTACCCTGCCAGTTGCCGTTTAGCAGATTGGGCAGGAATCGGGCCTTATCCTCGTCGGTGCCGAAACGGAGGATGAGGTTTACAACCCCGCTGGTGAGTTTCAGGTAGGATGCCAGGGCGGGACAGGCCGCCTGGTTGAGTTCGTGGACCATCTTATAGAGGATAAGCGGCATCCCTGAGTCAAGTTCGATACATTCGCTCGTCGAGCCCCAGCCGTTTCTCTGGAGGAACCGATAGGCCTCCCCATAACCCGGGGCCGGCCTCACCACCCCCTTTTCGAAGCTTATCCCCGCCTTGTCCCCCGGGGCATTAAGGGGATGGACCACCTCTCTGGCGATCCGATAGGCCTCGTTTAAGAGGAGATCGACGTCATCGCCGGTAAATTTGTCCCGAAAACGATCGAGACAAAAGACCTCGCCTGCCGGAAGCCATTCATTGATAATGAACTTGAGATCGGCCAGATCGTACCGGAATTCCATACCCTGCCCCTTCGAGGATGCGTTTCTCACCAGTTGATATCGGTTCTGGGTTTCTTCTCTCCGCTCGAATAGTCGTACCACCCCTTCCCCGTCTTCCGACCCAGATCCCCCGCGAGGATCAGCTTCCGAACCAGCGGGGACGGCCGCCACTTCGGGTCTTTAAAATTTTCCCAGAGGTTTTCCATGATCGCATATCCCACGTCGAGCCCGGTGAAATCCCCCAGCTCGAAGGGCCCCATCGGATGGTTCAAGCCGTATCTGATCGCCTTGTCGATATCCTCGAGGCTCGCCACCCCCTCGGCCAGACAGTTGAAGACCTCGTTTCTGAAGGCGGCGTTAACCCGGTTTACGAGGAAGCCGGGGCCGTCTTTGACATAGATGCCGATCTTCCCGATCCTTTCGGTGAGATCAAAAATGGTTCGGGCGGTTTCCTCGGAGGTTTTCAAGCCCCTGATGATCTCGACTAGCTTCATAAGCGCAGGGGGGCTGAAGAAATGCATCCCGATGAATCTCTCCGGCCGCTTGGTTGCCGTGGCCAGCTCGGTGATGGGAATGGATGAGGTGTTGGTGGCGAAGATAACCCGGGGAGGGCAGATCTCCTCCAGTTGCCGAAACAGCGTAAACTTGGCCTGTTTGTTTTCCGTTATCGCCTCGATGACAAGATGGCAATCCCCGGCCCGGTCAAGTTCGGTGGTTCTTACGATCCGGCTTACGAGGGCCTCCTTTTCCACTTCGGTCACCTTCCCCCGGGCCACCTGACCGGCGAGGATCTTTTCTATCCCCAAGACCCCTTTGGAAACGAGATCCTCCGAGAGATCCTGCAACACCACCTGGAAACCTGCCCCAGCCATAACCTGGGCAATCCCGGAACCCATGAAGCCCGCCCCGATTATCATTATCCTTTTGATCTCCATAACCTCGCTCCTATCTGCCCTCTAAAACCAGGGCCATCGCCTGGCCCCCTTCCCCCAGAGAAACCACCAGCGCCGGTCCGCCCGCCGAGGAGATGGCCCGGGCCGCCTTTACTACCAATATGGCCCCCGCAGCCCCCCAGGGACTTCCGCAGGCCAGGGCGCCCCCCGAAGGGTTTACCTTCCCCAAATCATCTCCCCAAAGACCCGTCCCCTGCCATTCCTTAAGGATAGCCAGGGATTCCGCCGCGGTCATTTCCTGCAATTCAATCACCGTAAGGTCTCCCCAGGAGACACCGGCCTTTGCCAGAGCCCTCCGGCCTGCCAAAACGGCCGCCTTAAACCGTAAAGGAGGTGAGACGGCGGCGATTGCCAGGGAGAGGATTTCCGCCTTGACAATAACACCTGAATCTTTGGCCTTCCTCTCCTCCATAAGGAGGCACATGGCCGCCCCGTCGGCATAGGGGGCAAGGGGCGACGCCTTCCCGGCGAGTTCGTCTCCGGTTATCCGTACCTCTTTTTTCCCCTGCGGGCAAACCAGGGGAACCATCTCCGATCCCAAGTCGCCCTCCGCGGCCCGGCGGGCCTTATCAAGGCTTAAGGCCGCGAAATCCTCCAGCTCGTTTTGGGAAATACCGTACCTTTGCGCAACCGTCCGGGCTACCCGCTCCTCGGTGAGCCGCCCGTAAATATCCGATCCCTGGGCGCCGGGGCCGTGGATCTCCAGAGGATCGACGAACTCCCGCGTCTTTCCCTCAAAGGCAAACCGCGCCCGGTACAATTCGAAGGGGATCTGACTCATGCTCTCGGCCCCGCCGGCCAGAACCGTCGCCGCTTCGCCCGAGCGGATGGCCAGGCAGCCGTTTACTATCGCCTGCAGCCCCGAGGCGCTTTGCCTCTGGACAGTATAGGCGGGGATCGAATCGGGCAGGCGGGCCAGCAGCAGGGCGTGGCGCGCGCCGTTGGACGGCCTGCTTGTCTGCTTGGCGATGCCCAGGATCACCTCATCAACCAGGTCACTTTCTATCCCGCCCCGACGGATCGCCTCTTTCATCGCCTCCGCCGCAAGCTCCTGTTCCGAGAGTCCCGCGAGGTTTCCCTGAAAAGCCCCTACCGGCGTTCGGACGGCGCCGGCCAAGACGACCCTGTTCAATTCAGCGGCCTCCTTCCTGGCACTTCTCCATCACCAGCGCCACCCCGAGGCCGCCGGCGCAGCACATGGTAATGAGCCCCAGGCGGTGGGCCTCCACCCTCTCCAATTCGTAGAGACCCTTGACCACAAGCGCCGCCCCGGTGCAGCCCAGAGGATGTCCCAGGGCGATGGCCCCGCCGTTGGGATTAATTTTAGCGTAAAGTTCGTCACTTACGACCCCTTCCTTCTCCCATTCCTTAATCACCGCCAGGGCCTGCGCGGCAAAGGCCTCGTTCAATTCGATCAGGTCTAAGTCCTTTAAGGTTATTCCCGCCTTTTTCAAGGCCCGTCTTGTTGATTCCACCGGGCCAATGCCCATGATCGCCGGATCGCAGCCGCTTGCCCCCTGGGATATTACCCGGGCCCGGGGTTTGAGCCCCAGCCTCTTTGCCTTTTCAGCGGTCATAAGCAGGACCGCCGCCGCCCCATCATTGCGGCCGGACGAACTGCCCGCTGTGACCGACCCGCCCTTCTTGAAGACCGCAGGCAACGAGGCGAGTTTCTCCAGGGAGGTCGGCCGGGGGTGCTCGTCGACGGCAAAAAGGATCTCCTCGCCGCAGGCGGCGGTCACGGGAACCGGTACGATCTGGGTTGCAAACCTCCCCTCGGAGATCGCCTGCATTGCCCGCCTTTGACTCTCCAGGCTGAAGAGATCCTGCGCTTCCCGGGGTATCTTGTACCTTTCGGCAAGATTCTCCGCCGTGAGCCCCATGGGAAGATTGCCGTAGATACCCTCCGGGACCGCCCCCGGCCCCCCTTCGGTCAGTGAATCCCCGATGAGGCGGTTTCCGGTTCCCAGGCCGTCTCTTGCGTTTCTCAGATAATAAACCGATTGACTCATGCTCTCCGTTCCGCCGGCGAGGATCACCTCGGCCTCGCCGGCGCGGATCATCTGCCAGGCGTCCATAATTGCCTGGAGGCCCGAGCCGCATTGCCGATGGACGGTATAGGCGGGAGTCTCCTCGGGGATTCCCGCCAGGAGCGCCGCCGCCCGGGCGATGTTCGAGGGGGAGGAACTCTGGCGCACCTGGCCTGCGATCACCTGGTCGAGAATGCCGGGTTCGATTTTTGTCCGGCACAGAAGCTCCCGGGCCACCAGTTTCAAAAGCTCCTCCGCCGGAACATCTTTGATGATCCCGCCGATCCGTCCGATTGGCGTTCGCAGAGCCTCGACGATAACAACATCTTCCATTTCAACCACCCACCTTCAGAAAAGGCTACTTCCCCGGGTAATCATACCAGCCCCGGCCGGCCTTTCGGCCGAAATGCCCCCGGGAGACCCGCTCCACGAGCGCCGGAGAGGGCAGGTATTCCTTGTCGCCGGTCTCTCTGAAATGCTCGATGCCGATATCGTAAGAGAGATCGAGCCCGGTCAAATCGTTGAGCCTAAACGGTCCCATGGGATGGCCGGCGCCGTATTCACAGGCCTTGTCGATGTCCTCGAACGAGGCGACCCCCATCTCGAGCATCCAGGTAGCCTCCCGCCAGATGGCCCCGAAGATCCTGTTGAGAACAAATCCCCGCACCTCCTTCCTGATTAGGATGGGCACCTTGTCGATCTTTTCGCACAGTTTCAAGGAAACCCGGGCGGCCTCATCGGAGACGTGGGGTCCCTGGACCACCTCGACGAGCTTCATCACCAACGCGGGATTGAAGAAGTGGAGGTTCAAGACCTGGGACGGACGATTTGTGGCGTCGGCTATCTTGGAACTGACGATCATAGAACTGTTCGTCGCCAGGATCGCCCGGGGCGGGGCGATCTTATCAAGCTCGGCGAAGACCTTTCTCTTGAGCTCGAGCCGTTCGAGCACCGCCTCGATCACGTAATCCGCGTCAAAGGCCGCCTCCTCCAAACCCGGGGTAAAGGCGATCCGTTCCCTTATTTCCCCGGCCTGAGCCTCAGTAAGCTTTCCCTTCTGCACCCGGCCGGCGAGATAGCTTCCCGCAAAATCCTGAGCCTTTTTCAGAACCTCAGGCACTACATCGGTGCACTTGATCCTGAAACCATGGATGGCGCATTGCAGGGCGATCTGATGGCCCATATTCCCCGCCCCCACGACACAGATGTTCTTTATCTCGTCAATGTTCATCATCAGACCCCTTTCCTTAATCATACAATGTCATTTCGATAAGCGCCGACAACCACCCGGTCATTTCGAGGAGCGTAAGCGACGAGAAATCTTGCCTTTGGGCTGTTTAAGATTTCTCCCTGCGGTCGAAATGACAAGGGGGGGAGGTCGAAATGACCTGGATGCGGTTGAAATGACAAAATCATCGGTTTTACAAAGCCCCCGGGCCGGTCCCTCTCCCTCTTCGTCAGTCCTTCAGGCAGCGGGCGATCCCTTTTACCACCCGGCAGGCATCCTCCATGATCCCGTCGAGGAGTTCCTTCACCCGGGGCATGTTATCGATTCTCTGGGCGCATT
>JBBIJM010000061.1:0-15365 GCA_037445955.1 Syntrophobacterales bacterium | reverse complement strand
CGCCCGCGCCGACCCCGAAGCGGGAGGCGGCCAGACGGGCCGCCTCTTTCAGCGCGGGGTGCTGGGAGAGACCCAGATAGTCGTTTCCGGAGAGGTTCAGGCAGTTTTTGCCGTCAAACTCGATACGACCGGAGGGGAGTTGAGATGCCGGATGGATCTCGCGGTATAACCCCTTGGCCTTAAGCAGGGCGACGTTGTCCAGAAAGAAGGAATCATTCATTGGTCCGGGAGACCTCGAGGCCTAAATCGGCGATCATCTGGCGGTCGCAGGCGGGGTCTCTCCCCTGGGTGGTCAGGTAGTTGCCGGTTAGCAGACCATTCGCCCCGGCCAGGAGGACCAGAGGATGAAGCTCCCTAAGGCCCGTATTCCGGCCGCCGCAGATTACTATGTCCTTCTCCGGAAGGATCAGCCGATAGATGGCGACGGTTTTCAGGATTTCCAAAGGGCCAATCCGGGGGAGATCGGCAAGAGGGGTGTTTTTTATGGGATTCAAGAAATTCATCGGCACCGAGTCCACCTCGAGTTCCGCCAGGGTCAAGGCCAGGTCTATCCGGTCCTGCCTGGACTCGCCCAAGCCGAAGATTCCGCCGGAGCAGACATAGAACCCGAGCCCCTTGGCCGTCTTTACCGTCAGGACATCCTCTTGGTAATCATGGGTGGAACAGATCCTGGGGAAAAAGTTCCGGGAGGTCTCCAGGTTGTGGTGATACTTGGCAAGGCCGGCCTCCTTAAGTTCGGCAAGGACCCCCGCCTCGAGGATCCCCAGGGAGGCGCAAGGGGCGATGATCCCGTCCCTTATTATCGAGGCGATCGAGTCCTTGAGGGAGGCCAGCTCTTTTTCCCCCTTGATCCCCTTGCCGCTCGTGACGATGCTGAATTCTTTCGCCCCCGAGGCCCCTGCCGCCCGGGCGGCGGCGGTTATCTCCGCCGGGGAGAGGAGGGGATAGACGTCAATGTCCGTGGGATAATGGGCCGATTGGGCGCAGAATTTACAGTCCTCGGCGCAGCGTCCGGATTTGGCGTTCACGATGGAGCAGAGATTGACCCCGAGGCCTTTGTTTTGGATTTTTATCTTGTGGGCCGCGGACAGTAGATCCAGGAGCCCCTCCTGCGGTGTCTCGTAGAGGAGAAGGGCCTCTTCCCCGGAGGGGATCCTCCCCTCGGTTACGGCCCTGGCCAGGATTTTTGATATGTTGTCTGGTTCCATGGAATTGATGATGCCCTTCCTAAAATTGCTGTGACAGGCTGTGGGGCTCCGGCAACTGCGAGCCCAAGGTTCTTTAAGTTTTCAGAATCATTTCGGCTGAGGCGACCAGATGGGAGAGATACTGTTTTCCGCCCCCTCGTAAAGGACCCTGGCGTTTGTTCCATTGGCGTTCATCACCATGATCCTGCTCCTGCCGTTTTTGCGGGAACTGAAAACCAGGTACTTGCCGTCCGGCGACCAGGAGGGATTTTCATTGCTGCTCTTATCGTTGGTAAGCTGGGTGAGATTCAGACCGGCCTCGTCGATGGTAAAGATCTGGAATCTGCCTTCTACCATGCCTTCGTAGGCGATCCGGTTGCCTTTGGGAGACCACGAGGGAGAGGTGTTGTAATTTCCTTCGAAGGTGAGCCTCCGCACGCCTCCGCCGTCGGCGCCCATCAGGTAGATCTGGGGGGATCCGGCCCGGTTGGAAACGAAGGCGATCTGCCGGCCGTCCGGCGAGAAGACCGGCGAGACATCGATGGCAAAATGGTTGGTCAGCCGGACGGTCTGCCGGTTTTCCAGGTTCAGGGAGTATATCTCTTCATTCCCGTCGCTGCTTAAGGTGAGAAGGATCCGCTTGCCGTCGAGGGAAAAGCTCCCCGCCAGATTCAACCCCCGGTTCTGGGACAGCTTTCTTATCTCCCTTGTTTTTAAGTCCAGAAGATAGAGGTCGGGGTTTCCGTCCCGCCAGGAGGTGAAAGCCAGGTGCCTTCCGTCCGGGGACCATTTAGGTGCCAAGGTCAGGCTTTTCATCTCCGTTAGTTTGGCGAAATCCGAACCGTCGAAATTGATGACCGCGACGTCGGAGGACCTGTTTTCCTTGATGACAAAAGATATCTTGGAATCGAAAATGCCCCCCTCGCCGGTTAAGACAAGGAGAATCTCGTTGGTGAATCTCTGCGCCATTACCCTGCGATCTTCAAGGCGGCCGGTGTAACGCCTGCCCATGAGCATTTCCCCCTTGACCGTGTCGAAGAGGCGAAATTCCGCGACGAGGGAAGGGCCGATCATCTGAAACCCTGCCTTGATCAGATATTCGACGCCGATGGCCCGCCACTCGTTCAATCTGGGGACATTGGCAAACGGTTTATCCGCTGACTCCGGCAGGACCCGTCTGCTTACAATATTAAAATACCCAGTATAATCCAGAAGTCTGGCAATTTCCTCTGCAAACCAGGTCATCTGGCCTTTGCTTACGGCCTGTCCCCCCTCGAGACTGGTGAACTCGGTCAACGCCAGGGGGAACTTCTGGAAGAGGGGGGAATCGATATCGATGTAAACGCGGGCCTCCCCTTTCTCGAAATATCCGCTGAAAAGCAGGACAGCGAGGAGGAGAACGGCCGCAAGCAGGGTTTTGGGGGTTTTTCTTCTAAGATTTTTGAGCATATCGTTTCCTGTCTTCATCGGAGCTCGGAGGAATGGAACCGGATACCGAGTTCTATGTCGTTGCTTGCGATCCATTCCGGCAGGGGAGAAAAGGGACTTGCCTTTTTCAAGGCCCGCAGGGCCGAATCATCAAAATGGATATGGCCGGACTTCTTTTCGAATCCCGCCTCGAGTAACGTCCCGTTCCTGGCGATCTTGACGATGAGAGTCGCGGTCAGGTTTTCCTTCGGCACCAGGGAAGGGGGAATCGTCCAGTGCTGGCGGATGTTCTGCCAGAGCAGCCGGTAGTAGTCCTGAATCTGCCGGTTTATCTCCCCTTCGGAGACCCCCGGCTGCGGCCGTCCGGTTTCTGCCGCCGCGCCCGCCGCGCCCCCCGCCGCCGCTTGAGCAGGAGACTGATCCCTCAGAGCAGTCTTTTCCTGCGACCCTGCCTGGGCGGGTGCCGCCGGAGCCAGCCCTGATCTGGAAGGCGGCGCCTCGACGGCCTTTGCCTGGTCCGCCGCCGGTTTCTTCGGCGTCTCCAGGCGCCGGAGGGGTTCGGCGGCGCTCATTTCGATCGGCTTGCGCAAAGCTATCGCCGGGTGACGCGGGATCGCCTCCGGTCTTATCTCGGCAGTTTTCAGGGCGGATACCTGCCTGAGCTCGCCTTTGGGCAGGTTCACCAGGGCGACGGTATAAACCGGGCCGAAGGTCCATTTGGGCCTGGGTTGGCCCTGGGAGAAGAGGGCGAGGGAAACTACCAGAACATGGATCGCCAGGGAAAAGAAGATCATCCGCCCGAAATGCCGCGGGCCCTGTTCTTTTGCCCGGAAGCCGGTCATCTTTTTACTTCCTCCGGCGGTTCGGTGATCATGCCCAGTTTATCCACCCCGGCCTTTCTCACCGCAGCCATCACCTCCACCACGAAGCCGTAAGGGATGTTTTTATCGGCCCGGAGATAGATCTCCCGGTCGATCCTTTTGGCAAAGATCGCCTCAAGCCTCCCGCCTAAGGCCGCCAGGCTTGTCTTTTCCTTGTTGATGAAAATGTCTCTCTTTTCGTCCAGGGTTAAAACGAGCTTTTCTTCATGTACGTCGATGGTTTTTGCCGTAACCCGGGGCAGATCGACATCTATCCCCATCTGGAGCATCGGGGCGGTGACCATGAAGATGATCAGAAGGACCAGAACCACATCTACCAGAGGGGTTACATTGATCTCCGCCAAAGCCTTGCGGTCGTTTTTGTACCTCAACCCTCGTCTCATCTCTTCACTTGCGACCGTTCCACAATATTCAAAAATTCCGCGGTAAACACGTCCATTTCCGTGGTTATGGTTTTGACCTTGTTAAGGTAGAAATTATAGAATATCACCGCGGGGATAGCCGCCGCGAGACCGGCGGCGGTGGCTATCAGGGCCTCGGAAATCCCCGGGGCGACTACCGCCAGCGTTGCCGAGCCCCGGGCGCCGATACTCTGGAAGGTATTCATGATCCCCCAGACGGTGCCGAAGAGACCGATAAAGGGGCAGGCGCTGCCGGTGGTGGCAAGGAAACCCAAGAATTTCTCCAGCTTGATCGTTTCGTCGGCGGAGGCGCGGCTCATCGCCCGCTCGACCTGATCGACCAGCTTTAGCTCCTGGTTGAATCCGGTCTCCCCGCTTTCCCTTCCGCCCAGATCCTTCACTATTTTGCTTAGCTTTATCAGTTCCCCGTATCCGACCCGGCATACCTCGGCGATGGTGGAGTGCTTGGTCTTCTTGGCCTCGCTGTACATGTCGGAAATCTTCATCTGCCTCATGTAGGCGTCCATGAACCGGTCATTCTCCCTCTCGACCTTCTTGAAGACCAGGTATTTCATGAGAATGATCGCCCAGGAGACAACGGAGAAGATCAAAAGGACGATTAAAACGAACTGAACCATTGCCCCGGAATCGAGGATCATCCCCAGGACACTGCCGTGGAAATGGCCCCCAACGCCCGTGGCGGTAACCGACGAGATCTCTTTCAAATCCTAGACTCCCTCAATGTCGAAATAGATGAAAACCTCTTAAAGTGACACGGTATTTTTCTTGATCCAAATTCTTCTGGGTTTGATTCTTATTGAAAAAAGCCTGGGCTGTCAATATGCTTTTGCAGGCCCGGTTGATCCAGGGCAACCGCCTCATCCGGGGAAGGAAGACAAATAGAGCTCAGAGATCTTCCGGTGAAAAGGCCATAACCTCGTCTATCGAGGAGGCGTCGGCAAACACCATGGCCAGCCGGTCGATGCCCAGGGCGATCCCGCAGGATTCGGGCAGAGACCCCACGGCCTTAAGAAAGGGTCGGGGCGGAGGGCAGGGGGACTTCCCGCGTCTGAGGCGGGTCGTGTTCTCCTCGCCGAAGCGGCGGAGGTATTCGTCGGGATCGGTCAGTTCGGAAAAGCCGTTGGCGATCTCGAGTCCCCCGATATAGAGCTCCATTCTTTCAACTACCTTACGGTCTGCCTTCTTGAGGCGGGCCTGGGCGGCGTGGGTCAGGGGATAATCGTAGAGGAAGCCGGGTGTTTCCACCCCCAGCCGGGGTTCGATGAAGGTGGCCAAAAGCTCGTCGAAACTCTCCGCCGCCACCGCCTCTTCCATTGAAACCGGGGCAAAGCGGCCAAAGGCCTCCCGAACGGAAAGTCTCGGCCAGGGCGGCCGGAGAGAGATGTCATTTCCCCTAAACGAAAGACAAGAGAAGCCCATCCTTTCGGCCACCGAGGTCACGAGCCTTTCGCATTCCTCCATGAGGTCAAGGTAGTCCCCGCGTGCCCGGTACCATTCGAGCATGGTGAATTCCTGATTGTGCAGGGCCCCCCTCTCCCCGGATCGAAAGCACTTGCAGATCTGAAAGATCTTCCCGTAGCCTGAGGCAAGGAGCCTTTTCATGGTGATCTCAGGTGAGGTCTGAAGAAACCAGCCGCCGCTTTCAATGGCGTCTATGTGCCCTTCAGGCAGGGGGGAGGGGATCCTCAAGGGTGTTTCGACTTCCAGGTAACCGTGATCCGGGAAAAACTTCCTGATGGCCTCTATCATCTCGGCCCGGATGACAAGGTTCCGCCTTTTTCCGGAGAGCCTTTCCCGTTCCGTAAGGTTTGCCTCAGATGAATCTCGATCTTCTTTGACTGACATCCTGGCTTTTTTAAGGGATTACTTTACCCGGGTCAAGTACTCGCCGCTTCTCGTATCGATGCGGATCTTGTCTCCCTCTTCAATAAAGGGCGGGACCTGGATTTGATAACCTGTGGGCAGCTTCACCGGTTTCATCTTTCCCGAAACCGTGTCTCCCTTCGCCCAGGGCTCTGCTTCCGCGACAACTATATCGATGAAGTTGGGCACCGTTACCCCCAGGGCCTTCTCGCCGAAGAAGAGGATCTCCACCTCGAGATTGTCGATGAGAAAGTTCTTGGCCTCGCCCACCTGATCGGCGGTCAGATAGACCTGTTCGAAGGTTTCCAGATCCATGAAACAGTATTTTCCCTCGTCCTGGTAAAGATACTGCATCTTCTTATCCCGAAGATCCGCCGGTTCGAAGCTGTCCACCGACCGGAAGGTGCGGTCGAATTGGCTTCCGTTTATCATGTTCTTAAGACGGCACCGGTAGAGGGCCTGGCCCTTGCCCGGTTTGACGAAATTGAATTCGATGATGACGTGAGGCTCGTTTTCGATCTTTATTCTGAGCCCCTTTCTCAAATCGCTCGCTGTGTACATGCAAATTCTCCTGATTTTGGTTGGTGATCCTGTATCATTGAAAAAACGCCGAAATTGCCGCTCCGAACGAAGGCAGGGAATCTCAAGCCGTTGTTTTGCAACAACGTTTAAGATTTCTCCTCAGGCCCGAAACAACAATATTCAAAGCCCTTAAATGGTAAGAGGAGAAGGGTCGCGGCTCTAATTCAGAGAGGTCTTCCCGCTTCTCCCCGGTTTGTCTATAACATAACGGGGCAGACAAAGGCCAGAGGTGGTTTGGCGGAGCCGTTCCATGATCCTCCTGCCCGCCTTGGTATCCACGTGAAAATGGCCGGTTCCCCGGACCTGGTCCGCCTGGAACAGGTAGTAAGGTCTTACCGACGCCCGCTGCAATCCATGGACAAGGTCGAGCATGATCTTGTAATCGTCATTGATGCCCTTAAGGAGAACCGTTTGATTGGAGACGGGGATCCCTGCCTCAAGAAGCCTTGAGCATGCCTTCCTGGCCTCGGGAGTGATTTCCAGAGGATGGTTGAACTGGGTGTTGAGCCAGAGGGGGCGGTATTTCCTCAAGATTCTACATAAATCCCCGGTTACCCTCATGGGCATTACCACCGGAACCCGGCTGCCGATCCGGAGGACCTCAAGATGGCCGATCTGCCTGAGAGAGCCCATGAGCCAGTCCAGGACTTCATCGGTCAAGGTGAGGGGATCACCGCCGGAGATGATGACCTCCCGGATCTCTTTTGTTCGGGACAGGTATTCGACGATGGCAGGAAGGTTTGCCCGGAGGTCGGGCTTGGTCTTTTGCCAGAGGCGTTTCCGGTTGCAGTGGCGGCAATGGACGGCGCAGGCGGAGGCGGCCAGGATCAGGCAGCGGTCCCGATAGCGATGGATCAGGCCCGGGGTCGGCATGAACCTTTCTTCTTCAAGGGGATCGCCTGCCGGAAATGTTTGATCGTTAAGTTCGGCAATATCCGGGAGGCACTGTTTTAAAACAGGATCGTCCCGATCGCCCTTCGCTGCCAGGGAGAGGTAATAGGGGGTTGCCGCAAAGGGGTAGATCGCAAGAAGTTCCTCATAGCCCTCGGGATTCCCCGGAAGGAGGCTTTCGATCCCGGCCAATGTCCCTGAAGATCGGCCCATCTGCCACCGCCAGTTGTTCCAGTCGCCCCTGGGCGACCTGCCAGGTTTCATCGGGTACGTTATCTCCTTGCAGCCTTTCCTTTTAAGGTTCCCTCAAGCCTTCTCCAAGCTCGGCGATTCCTATCACAAGGCAGGGATAATGGAAAGGGTAAAGGCAGGACCATCCCCTCCAAAAATAGATTGACATGACTGATATATTATATATCATATATCATATTAAAGCTTTCGTTCGAAATGACCTGGATCCGGCCGGAATGACAAAATCAGCAATGCTTCATAGCTCGCCCTGTATCCAGAGGTCCGGGCAGGGGCATGGTGAAGGCGGCGAGGGAGAGAAATGGGCGGGAGAAACTTGAAATGCAGCGAACAAATCTAAATCTGGGGAGGCTGCCGGCAGCTCCATCGCTCAAGGACATGGCTCTGGCTACGATTAAAGAGGCGATAATCTCGAAGAAGCTTGATCAGGAGGAGATGTATACCGAGGCCTCCCTCACGAACGAACTGGGGATTTCCCGGACGCCGGTCCGGGAGGCGCTGCTTCAACTGGCCGCCCGGGGGCTGATAACCTACTTCCCCCGTAAAGGATTCAAGATAAGAATCCTCACCGAAAAGGACGTGGAGGACCTCTTCGAGTTGCGTCTTGCCCTCGAACTGGCCGTCATCCGCCACATCGTTCCCCTCATGACCAAGACATCTCTCTCCAATATCCGGCGGGTGCAGGCACAGTACCGAAGGATCGCCCAAAAAGGAGAGCCCCTCGAATCTATCCGCGCCAACATGATGTTCCATGCCTGCCTCGCTGAGCTTACAGAGAACTCCTACCTTATCGGTGGGCTGGAGGAGATTCGGGATTTGATCAACCTGGCCGGCATGAGAAGCCTCGAGGTTGTTTCCCGGCCCGGTGAGGCGATCCAGGAGCATGAGCGGATTGTTTCGGAGTTGAAAGAAGGATCCCTGACCGGGGCGCTTCGGGAGATGGAAACGCACATCCTTACAACCGAGGCCCGGGTGCTGGATATAATCCGGGCCGCGAAATGATCGTCCCGGGCACCGCAGGGGGTTGAAAGCAAAAAGCAACGTTAAATCATCTCAAAAGGCCTGTTAGAGAAGGCGCAGTATAATTGACAACTTTAAGGAGGCTGACCATGTGGCATTTATCGATGAAGCGAATGTCCATCCCCAAGGTCCTTCTGCTTACATGCGCGTTTCTGATCATGCCGGCGGAAGGATACGGCACGGAGAAGTATCCCCTAGGCAACATCGTCTCCGTCATCCCGTTTGCGGCCGGCGGCGGCAACGATCTCATCATGCGTTCCCTGATTCCGGGCATGGAAAAAGCGCTGGGGGTGAACGTAATCCCGGAGAACAAACCGGCCGGCCGCGGCGCGATCGCCGCCGACGACATCACCGGCGCCAGGGTCCCCGGCAGCAAGATTTACATCAACTCCCAGACCCTGCTCCTGATGCCCTACGGCGGCATAAAGGTAGCCCTTGAAATGTTCCAGCCGGTGGCCCAGGTGGTCGAGGACACGGGGGTTTTCCTGGTTGGCGGGACCGCTCCCTACGCCACCGTCCATGACTTCGTCGCCGCGGCAAAAACAAAGAGGCTCAAAATAGCCCACAACGGAGTCGGGGCCCTCTGGCACCTTGCGGCGGTCATGTTCGCCAAGGCGGCGGGCATCAATCTGCACTATATCGCCTATCCCGCCGGGGGAGCCGCGATGCTCACCGCCCTTGCGGCGGGAGAAGTGGATGCGGCCATCGTCAATCCCGCGGAGTCGCAGGGGCTTCTCCAGGGCGGGAGGATCCGCGCCCTGGCCGTGATGAGCGATTATAAGCTTCCGTCTTTGCCCGATGTTCCCACCTGTATCGAATCAGGAATCAAGGTGACCTATCCGGTCTGGCGGGGGATATTCACCACAAAGGGGGTAAGCGATGCGAACCTGGCCCTGCTCGATAGGGCGGTCCGGCAAGGTATGGAAGGCGAGCAGTTCCAAACCCTTGTCAAAACGAGCGGCCTGATTGCAAAATACAGAAGCCACGGGGAATTCACGAAATTCTTTGACGAGCAAAAAAGGTTGACCTCGGAGCTGATGAAGGAGATCGGGCCCATCAGGTAGCGCTTGATCGGGCGCATCCAAATGGTTAATTCCGTCGCAACCAGTCTGACCCCCCAAACGCGGTAATCGGGGGGAGGGGATTGTCTTATATCCCCAGGGGAAGGGGTGGCATGAAGAGGGATCTCACAAGCGGATTAGTTGCTGCAGGATTCGCCGTGTTCGTGTATGCGGAAGCGGGCCGGTTTGCGGAGAGTGGCGCCTCCCTTGCCGATAATCCCGCACTCTACCCCCGGATTCTGGCTGTAATAGTCTTCGCGATCGGCGTAGTCCTGATCGTCCGGGCGATGGTGGCGTTCCTGAATATCCGAAAGGAAAAGCGGCAGGAAGAAGAGACGGAAAGGTCCGCCGGGATGAGATATGTCGCTTTGACTGTTGCCCTGCTTGCGGTCTATGTCGGAATGATCCATCTGCTGGGGTTTATCGTTCCCACGATTGCCTTTACCGTTGTGACGCAGGTGTCTTTGGGAACAAAATTAAAGACGGCGGTTCTTGTCGGCATCCCTTTAACCACAGCCCTCTACCTGCTTTTCTTCATCTTTTTCAAGGTCCCGATTCCCTCGGGCATCCTGTTTGAGTAAACAGAGAAGGATAAGGGCATGAGCTGGGAATTATACACTGCGGGTTTCGCCCTCTTCGACGCGGAGGCGATTGCTTTCATGGTACTGGGCGTGGTTCTCGGCCTGGTAGTAGGAGCGCTGCCGGGACTGACCGCCACCATGGCCGTATCGATCCTGGTGCCGCTCACCTATGGGCTCTCGATGACGGCGGCGATCATGATGCTGCTGGGGGTTTACTGCTCGGCGAACTACGCGGGATCGATTTCCGCCACCCTGGTAAACATTCCGGGGACGCCGTCGGCGGTGATGACAACCATCGATGCCTACCCGATGGCCCTCAGGGGTGAGGCGGGGCGGGCCATCGGGATTGCCACCCTCAGCTCTTCCCTCGGAGGTCTGTTTAGCGTCTTTACCCTGGCGCTCTTTTCACCGCTTATCGCCGGCATCGCCCTTAAGTTTAACTCTTTTGAAATGTTCCTGGTCGCTTTCTGGGGGCTCAGCATGATGGCCTACGTTTCGCCGGGCTCAACCCTTAAGGGATTTCTTTCCGGTTTTGCCGGGCTCGTCATCGCCACCATCGGGTACGATCCAATCACCGCCTCCCCGCGCTTCATCTTCGATGAGCCCAACCTGCTTGGGGGCATCAATTTTATCGCCGCAATGATCGGACTTTTCGGCCTGGCGGAAATCCTGCTGAATATCGAAAAGCCGGGACAGACCGTGCGCCAGGAGATCTTCGAGATAAGGGGAAGCCTGCGGAGCTTTCTTGAGGTAATCAAACTGTGGGCGGTGGTACTCCGGTCGAGTGTTGCCGGGGTCATCGTGGGCGCCATCCCGGGAGCCGGTGGTACAATCGCGGCTATCGTGGCTTACGCGCAGCAGAAGCGCTTCTCGAAGCGGCCGGAACTGATGGGCACCGGTGCGCCCGAAGGTATTACCGCCGCCGAGGCGTCAAACAATGCCTGCACCGGCGGGGCGATGACAACCCTGCTTTCCCTCGGCATTCCCGGAGACGCCGTTACCGCGGTTCTTATTGGCGCCTTTGTCCTGCACGGCATCCAGCCTGGTCCGTTTCTCTTCCAGAATAATTTTGATTTAGTGTCGGCAATATTCATGGGCATGGTCCTGATCAACATCCTGTTTCTGGTTTTCGGGATGGTAGGCGCCCGGTACCTGGCGCGGTTGCTTTTAATCCCCCGTCCGATACTAAACACGGCGATACTCGTGCTTTCCGTCGTCGGCACCTACGCCGTTCAAGCGAGCATGTTCGACGTTGTGGTCATGGTTGCCTTCGGCTTACTGGGGTACGTCATGGCAAAGAAGGAAATCCCGCGGGCCCCGATGGTTCTTGCCCTCATCCTGGGCCCTCTTATGGAACAGAATTTCCGGCGCTGGCTGTCTCTGGCAGAAGGCGAGTACGGCCTGATGATACTGGATACCTATACCCGCAATCCGGTGTCCATCGTGCTTACGATCCTGGTTGTGGGAACCGTCGTTTTCCCCCTCATCCGGGGAAACGGCAAGTCAACATTTAAAGGCTGATGAAATGAGCTGCAACGAGGGACGACTACCTTGAGAATCGGCATCATCGGAATCGGGGCCATGGGAAACCCCATGGCGATGAACATCCTGAAGGCGGGGCACACCCTTTTTGTCTTTGCCCGGAGCCGGGAAAAGGCGCAGGGGCTTAAGGCTGCCGGGGCAAAGGTGCTGGCATCCCCGGCCGAGGTGGCTGAATCGAGCGAGGCCGTAGTCCTTTCCCTTCCCTTCGACCCGGAGGTCGAAGAGGTTTTGTTAGGCCCTCGGGGTATCGCCGAGGGTGCCAAACCGGGGCTTCTGATCCTTGACACCACCACCGGCTCGATTAAGGGGGCCGTCCAAGTTGACAAGCAGCTTGAGCCCCGGGGCATCTCCTATCTGGATGCCCCGGTTTCCGGAGGGGTGAAAGGGGCCATCGAGGCAACGATGACGTTCCTTGTCGGCGGAAAAAGACCGCATGTCGAAGGGGCCACCCCCCTTATGAAGTGCCTGGGCGGGCATATCCACCATCTGGGGCCGGTCGGGTCGGGCCGGGGGCTTAAGGCCATCGTGCAGATCATTGCCGCTATGAATACCCTCACCCTCTGTGAGGCGGTTGTATTGGGGAAACGGCTGGGAATTGAACCGGCCAGGCTCTACGAGGCCTTAAGGGATACCGCGGCCGACTCTTATCATCTCCAGTCCAAGCTGCCTCAGTTCATCATCCCCGGCAACTTTGATAACGGTCATCGGATCGAGATGATGGTTAAGGATCTCGAAATCGGCCTTGAGATAGGCCGCGAATTGAACAACGCGATGCCCTTGAGCGCCTTTGCGACCCAGCTTTACAGGGCCGCCTCTACCGCGGGCTTTGCAAAGAAGGACATAAGCGCCATGGCCAATTTCTTTGGCGGCTTCGCCGGAATAGATTTTACCGCGAAGCGCCAGATCTGAGGGCTTTTATGTATTGCGGATTTTGTCATTTCGACATTTGATCTCATAATCGTAAAGGGGAGAGGAAACGGAAGATGGAATTCAAGAAGAACAGTTTGCGGGAAAAGATCCGCCGGGGCGAAATAGCCCTGGGGACGGCGCTGTACGGATTCAGCCCGGCCCTGATCGAGGTTGCCGGGTACACCGGGCTTGATTTCTGCAGGATCGACAACGAACACGCCTGGCGGCAGGACGAAAGCGGTGAAAACATGATCCGGGCGGGGCTGCTGGCGGGGATCTGCCCGCTCATGCGGGTGGACAGGGACAACCCCTACCTGGTGCGCAAGGCCCTGGAGGCGGGCGCGGCGGGCGTGATCGTCCCCCACGTCCACGACCGGAAGGACGCCGAGGCGATTGTCCAGGCGGCCAAGTTCCCTCCTTTCGGGAAACGGGGCTACGGCGGGCTATGTCTCTCGGGGCAGTGGGGGGTAAACGGCGCCATAGAGTGGATGGAATGGAGCAACGCCGAGACCCTCGTCATCCCGATGATCGAGGATGTCTCCACCCTTCCCCACCTGGATGAGATCCTGGCTATGGAAGGGGTGGACGCGGTCTTTTTCGGTCCCGCGGATTTCAGCATTTCCGCCGGCGTTCCCCTCCAGACGGGCCATGAAAAGGTGATCAGCGGCCTTAGGAAAACAATCGAAGCCGCCGACAAGCACGGCAAGTTCGTCGTCTTTCCCGGGGCGGGCTTCCCCCAGTGGGAGACGGTCCATAAGGTGAAGGAGCTCGGGGTCAAGGCCATCGAACTCGGCCACGACGTGACGATCCTCCGCGCCGTGTGGGAAAAAACGATCCGAACGTTTAAGGCCCCGGAGTCGTAAGCGAATCGAGGCAGCAAATCAATTTATGGGGATCTCGCCCGATAAAAAAACGATTGAGGTGGCAAAATGGAGAAGAAGGATACGCCGGTAATCCCAATGGAAGCCCTGCGGGATTTTTCGGTGCGGGCATTTCAGGCAAGCGGGCTCTCCCTTGAGCATGCGGGATGGATTTCCGATACCCTGGTTCAGTCGGATCTTCGAGGGATCGACTCCCACGGGATAGTTCGTCTCCCCTTCTACTGCAAACGCCTCCTGGACGGCGGCTCCAACGCCGATCCGAACATCCGGATAGTCGCCAAGAAGCCCGCCTCGATCCTTGTCGATGGGGACAACGGCCTGGGCCAAATCGTCGGCATAGAGGTGATGAAAATTGTGATCCGGCGGGCGAAGACCCAGGGGGTCTGTTTCGCCGCGGTTCGCAACAGTTGTCATTTCGGGATGGCCGCATATTTCCCCATGATGGCCCTGAAAGACTCGCTGATCGGCCTTGCGGGCTGCAATACCGCCGCCGTCATGGCCCCCTGGGGCGGAGGCAGGTCTGCCATCGGAAACAACCCTCTGGCGATTGCGGTGCCGACGAATAAGCCCTACCCCCTGGTTCTCGACATGGCCATGAGCGTTGTTTCCGGGGGGAAGGTCAGGCTGGAGGCGGTAAAGGGGACAAAGATTCCCCTGGGCTGGATTCTCGACGAGAAGGGAAGTCCGACGGACAATCCTAAAGACATGTTCCCTAACGGGACGCTGTTGCCTCTTGGCCATAAGGGGTTCGGGCTGGCCATCATGATGGAGATCCTCTCGGGCATCCTGAGCCAGGCGGCTACCTTAAGTGAAATCCCCCTCTGGTTCGAAAAAACCGGCACGCCTACGAATCTGGGGCATTTCTTCATGGCCATTGATATCGAGTCCTTCCTTGCGCCCGATACATTCAAGGATCTGGTGGGCCGGCTCATGGACGAGCTGAAATCTTCACCTCCCCTGGCGGGTTCCGCGGGTGTTTTCCTTCCCGGAGAGATCGAGTTCATCAAAGAGCAGGAGTATCGTAAAAAGGGGATTCCCGTCTCCCCGGGGGTGAGAAAGACCCTTGATGACTTTGCCCATAAAATGGGTATCGATCCGGTCGCCGGGTGAATTAACGCGCCTCCGTCAAGGGGTGCCTGCCGCCTGCATCCCCATGCGGCGCGCCGGGACGTTGACGACTCCTTCGGATGCGGATTTTTGCTTCCTGATTCTGGAGGAGGATTCTCACCTTGTCCTCGATATTCTTTGCCGGATCAGCGGCGCCTGGCTGCCAACCCTTGCCGGAAAGGCAGGACAGATCGGCAAGGGGTTCAGGGCCGTCGAGAACAAGCGTTTCGTACCTTTTCCTTCGTGAACCGTCTTCAAAGTCCACCGTGAACAGGTAACGCGCCGCGACGGTGGCCGCCATTCCCTCGCGTCTGGCCGGAAGGACGTCGCCGGTTACGGCGTCACTGCGGAAATAATCGATAAGGGCGTCGATGAGAGGGTGGCCCAAACCGAGCAGGTCCACTCCCTTTTTCCCGGCGGCGAGCTGGCGGGAAAAGGTGACCTTCTCATAGCTTGCCGCCGCCTCGGGATATTTCTTGAGCGCCGGCGGCGTTGTAGCCCTCTTTCAGGTATTCCGTCAGCTTTTCGTAAAAGCGCTGTTCCCGCAGGGAAAGCTGAAACTTCTGGGTGTGGGCCTGGCGTCTCATGAAGATGGGCTCGCCCTGGGCGTCGGTCACCTCCTTCTTGATGCGGCGAAACATGACCCGGCCCAGAAGCCCGCGATGGTCCTGCATGGCCTCGGGCGTATCGAAAAGCTGATCGTCCAGAAGTTGAGAGAGCTTTGCACAACCATGTAAATTGACCGTCTCCGTCATGCCGGC
>JBBIJM010000060.1:0-15450 GCA_037445955.1 Syntrophobacterales bacterium | reverse complement strand
ATCACGACCACATCCACCCTCTCCCCCAGAGACTCATAGGGCAGAGGAAGCGCCTCGGTTGCGAGATCTTCCTCGATATCCCCCGTCGAGTTGCGCATCAAGAGCTTGATGTCGATCTCCCAGAGCCGCCCCTTCCGGTCCATGAAGATCGGAACGGGCTGATATTTTGCCCTGTTTAGCTTATTGAAAATGTTCCGGCCGCTCTCGAGGGAGACCTCCCTTTCGGAAGACCTTCCCCCCATGACAATCCCGGCCCTGATCTTATGAAGAGACTCCTTCGCCACCTTCTCCCCCGTTAAAAGCTGACGGTGAGCCCGACATAAGGACCGGCGAAGTCGGTTTTGAAATGAACATCGCTCGTTTTCACCTTTATACCGGAGATCTTATAGCCGCCGTGAATGTCCAGGAAGGGGAAGGGGGTAAGGGAAACCTCGGCGAAACCTTCATAGATCAAATTATCACCGTAACCCATGGCCGTGGCCTTGGCCCGGGCCTCGAGGATGTTGGCCAGGATCCCCGTCCAGGCGCCCACTCCGACCATCGGGATAGGCACGCCGAAGGTCTCTTTCTCCGACGCCCCGGACGATTTCAACTGGATTTCCCCCTCCAGGTATTTCACCTTGCCGATTGCCCCGAGGGAAAACCCGGCCAGGATCGTTTTTAGTTGAATGAAGTTATACTGATAATCGCAATCCACGATTCTTAAATTCACGTCGGTCTTCAAGGCCCCGGTGAAATTCTTCCCCTTGAAGGTGATGGGGCTTGTCAGGGTCTTGTTTGCGGAAGAATCGAACTGGGTATAGGTAAGGGAGAGGTTATGCCGTCCTATCCCGAAAAAGGCCTCGACCGACGGGTAATAGACATAGCCCAGGCCGAGCCTGTCCTGGATGTTCAGATTGGTACCCGCTATCCCCCCCTTGTCCACCTGGAGATCCCCCTGCAGGGCGGCATAGGTAAAGTAGCCGCGGACACCGACATCGAGAGCGGCGCCCCTCTCCGGCAGGGCTGCAAACAAGGTCATAACCACGCCCAGGGCACATACCATTATCCGTTTCATAACCTCCTCCTTCCTGTCAATCGATGAGTCCCACCCCTTGAAAAAACCTCCGGGCGCCTCAGGACCAAGCCTTGGGGATAATAAAGACTATCGGGGGGTTTGTAAAGATAATTCCGAATCCCCTTACCGCAAAGCCCCTTGCCCCTCACAGGGGCCCCTTTTTTCCCCGGTGAATCTTCAAGGCATTTTCAATGAGCGCCGTGAGGATCATGCCCGGGGAAAGGCCCTGGGAGGCGGCCTGTTCAAAGAAGAAGGAAGAGGGGGCCATCCCGGAGGAGGCATTGGGGTCGGTAATCAGGATCCTTCCGTCAGGCAGGTAGAAACCGTCGATCCTCCCGTAGGAACGGAACGCAAGGGCCCGAAAGGCCTTTACCGCCTCCTTTTTTATCATCTCCACCGCCTCCCGGGGAATATTCTTAGGCGGGGTGAACTTCCGGCAGCGGCCGGGCATGTACTTGTCATCGTAAGTATAGAACTCGCTCTGGGGAACGATCTCCGTCAGATTCAGGGCCTTTGCCCCCCCTTCCTCCTCAAGGACGATACAGGAAAATTCCCGTCCGGAAAGGCCCTCCTCCACCAGGATTTTCTTATCCCACTTAAGCGCCGCCTCTATCCCCACCCGAAGCTCCTCTTTAGTTCGAACCGCCGCCACCCCGATGCTGGATCCCTCCCTCGCGGGCTTGACGAAGAAGGGAAAGGAGAACCGGGCTTGCAAATTGCGGATTATCTCCTCCGGCCGCCTCTGCCAATCCCCCTCGTCGATCGCCATCCCTTCCGGGGTGCCTACCCCCTCGGCCTGGAGGAACATCTGCTGGAGATGTTTATCCATGCTCAGGGCCGACCCCAGGACGCCGGAGCCTGTGTAGGGGATGTCCTGGAGTTCAAGCATTCCCTGGATGCAGCCGTCCTCGCCGTATTTGCCGTGGAGGGCGAGAAAGGCGAAATCGATCAACGCCGGGATCTCCTCGTAGGGGATCCTCCGGGCCTTCCCGCAAAGCTGCTCCTCTATATCCACCGTAGTGTTCTGACTGATCAACTGCCAGGGAATGAGCCAGACGCCTCCCCGGCGGTCCACGAAAAGGGGCCGGGGATCATATCTTTCCCGGTCCAGGTTGTCATAGACATTCCTGCCGCTGTTTAACGAGACCTCCTTCTCCCCGGAGAGCCCCCCCAAAAATACCCCGATCTTCATCGGCGCACCGGATCGGCCGGTTCCGCTTATTCCCTCCTTTGACTTGAGGGTCTCGGAAAACGCCTTGTTATCTTCTGCTCCCGCCATTCTCTCTCCTGCCTGTTTCTCTTCAGATATCCCAGACAAAGGTCGCCCCGCTTACGGGAAACACCCAGTCCTCCTTGGGGATCTTTATCTTTATCGATTCTCTGCTGCGTCTTATTTCCGGATAGGGCCGTCTTCCCGCAAAGAAGCAGAACTCCCGGACCAGGCCGAGATCCGCCGCCCCATAGATGAAGTTGATCTCGAGCCCCCGGGTGGGATAGGCGATATAAACGGAAAAATTACGGCTGCCTCTGGCCTTCTTGGTAACGATTTCAAGCTCCATCAAAAGCGGGGTGTTGATTTTTTCCTTAAGTTCCTCCCCGCCGCACCAGACCTCATAACCTCTGGCGGTATTTCTGGTCTCAATTATCGCAACCGGCCATCCCCCGGCCTTGACCGAAGCCACCCGAAAATCCCGCTCCGGAATCAAATGCTCTTCCTGATTCAAAAGCCAGCGGTACTGGCACTTTTCATCTTCAAACAACGCGGCGAGCTGATCATTGTTTCCGGCGCAACCGATCATGAAGACGTGATTCTTCAGAACCTTTCTATACTCGATATGGGTCGTCATCTGGAGAAGATCTCCAGGCCTTTCTCCTGGATCATCCCGTTCCCATAGTTTCGAGACCACTATCTCGTAGCGGAAATCGGATCTAAGCTCAAGCCGGCGGTTTCCCTTGCCGAAGAGGGTTTCGAACATCTCATAATAGATCGCATCTCCCATCTCCTCGCTTCTGGCTCTGGCATGGAGACAACGTCTGATCATATTGTCGATCCGGGCGAGGGACCTTTCCTGGTCCGGGATGAAGATCCGCCGGAGCTGGGGTTCGACGGCATCTACCTCGCCTTTTCTCAAGAATACCCGGGGCGCCCTTTTCCCGATGGCGCAGAGGACCTCGTAGCTGATCGTGTTTGTCCGGCCGGCGATTTCATTGGCCGAGATATATTCCCCGCCCTGCCTCCCCAGAAGGACCGCCTCATCCCCCGGTTCACACCGGGGAAGGTCGGTCACATCAACGGTGCTCAAATCCATCGATATCCGCCCCACGATGGGCAGACGCCTCCCGCCGATCAGGACCTCCCCCTGATTGGAAAGGACAAACCCGTATCCGTCGCCGTAACCTACGGGAATCGTCGCTATCTTCGTCCGCCTCCCGGTGGTATATGACTTTCCGTAGCCTATGCTGTGGCCCGGAGGAAATTCCTTCACCAGAAGAACCCTCGTCTTAAACGTCATCACCGGTTCCAGGTTGGCCCTGGACAAGGTCTCCGGGGAAGGGAATATCCCGTAAGACATTATCCCCGGCCGCACCAGATCCAGATGAAACTCCGGGTAATTGAGGACGGCGCCGCTGTTGGCCAGGTGTCTGACCGGGATCCGGATGCCTGCTTGAGCGAGATCCTCAAGGAGACAAACAAGATTATCCCTCTGAATCAGATTGAATTCATTTAAGGTTTCACTTACGGCAAGGTGGCTGAAGATCCCCTCGATGGTGAGGCTGGAAAGCCCCTTAAGCTCCTTGATGAATGCCGCGGCCTCCCTGTGAGGCACCCCCGCCCGTCCCATCCCGGTATCCACCTCGATCTGGATGGGGGCCGTAACGCCGGCCCGGCGGCAAACCTCCTGGAAGCGCCGGGCGAAGGCCAGATCTGAAATCGAGGGGATCAGGTTATATTTGAGGATCTCCTCGGCTTCCGACGGCAGAGACGGGCTTAAGATCACAATCGGGGCCCCGATCCCGCTTATCCTAAGCTGGGTTCCTTCATCAGCGTTGGCCACCCCCAGACAGGAGGCGCCGTTCTTAAGCGCCACGTTTGCAATCTCCATCGCCCCGTGACCGTAAGCATCCGCCTTGACCACCTGCATGATCTTTACCCCGGGGCCGACGAGGCGCCTGATTTCGCTCAGATTTTTCACGAAGCCGTCGAGATCGACCTCGACCCAGCTGCGATAGGGACTATCTTCCATAATCCAAACAGGCAATATAGTTTACTTCACATCCAGATTAAAGACCCCGTCCCAGGGGGTTTCAGGCAGGTCTTTCATCCTCTCCAGCCGCTCGAGATACAGCCGGGAAGGGTTGTCTTCGGCGGCAGCCCTCAGGGTGTAATCAAAATGCCGCCTTGCCTCGTCCCATCTTCCTCCCCGGTAGCATACCAGGGCCTCTTCGAACCTCCCGACGAGATCAAGCTCTTCCGGTGTAGCCCCCGGCCGTTCGCCTCTTAACTCATAAATCCGAACCGGCTCGGTCTTGCCCTTCACCCGCACCAGATCCAGCTCACGGAAGAGGAAACGATCCCTGACCGCTTGACGGGTAAATTCGCTGACAATAATCCCGGTACCGTATAGCTTGTTTATCCCCTCGAGACGGGAGGCCAGATTTACCTGATCCCCCATTACCGTATAGTCGAATCTCATCTGGGAACCCATGTTTCCCACCACCATCTCGCCGCTGCTGATACCTACCCCGATCTCCAGGGAAGGCCGCCCTTCCTCCTTCCATTTACCCTGGAGAACCTTGAGGCGTTCCTTCATCTCCAGGGCGACCTTGCAGGCGCGCCAGGGGTGGTCCTTCTGATCGACCGGGGCGCCGAAGACGGCCATTATCGCATCGCCTATATATTTATCCAGAAGTCCGTCATATTTAAATACCACCTCGGTCATCGCGGTGAGATACTCATTTAAGAGGGTAACGAGCTCCTCGGGCCCTAGCGCCTCGGCTAAGGTAGTGAACCCGCGGATATCGGAAAAGAGCACCGAAAGGACCTTCTTTTCCCCTCCCAGCTTGAGTTTGGCGGGATCCTTCAGGATTTCACTCACGACCGAAGAGGTCAGGTAATGCTGAAAGGCATGGCGAATCTTTCTCTTTTCCCGCTCTTCGATAAAGAAGCTGTAGATGGTAATCCCCAGATATGACAAAACAAGCGCCCCGGTGGGATAGACGAGGTTAAGCCAGAGATTGAAATGGGCAAAAACAAGAAAATTGATCGGGAGATATATCCCCAGGACTCCCAGGGTAATGAGGGCGCCCCCCAAGGCCTTAAACCGGGGGATCACCAGGCCCAGGAACAGGCTGAAAACTAAAATGGTCAGATAATCCAGGACGACGGTGGCAGGTGACCGGATGAGAAAATTTCCCCGGAGGATATTGTCCACAACGGTGGCATGGATATTAACCCCGGGAGAGACGGGACTAAAGGGGGTAACCCTGAGATCATAGATACCGATGGCCGTGGCGCCGACCAGGACTATCCGGTCTTTAAAGAAGTCCCGGGGCAGACGTCCGGAGATGACGTCGCAGGCGGAGACATGGGGAACCGATTTGCTGCCCAGGTAGTTGACGAGCATTCTCCCTGCATGGTCGGTGGGTATCTGAATATCTCCGATCTTTATACCGGAAACCCCGAACGAATCGAGGGCAAGCTCCGTCCCCGGCCAATTGAGATGGGCCGCAACCAGGTTCACCGCCAGGGAGGAATAGTAATCATCGTTAAATCTGATCACCAGAGGCGAGTACCGGATCGTTCCGTCCCGGTCGGGAAAGGCGTTGAAGAATCCGGAGGCGGCGGCCCGGGCGGAGAGCTCAGGCAGGTTTGCCACCGGAGCCAGGGCCTCATAGAGGGTATGTGCCCCCGGCGGATGCCGGTATTTGACCGATTCGTACCGGCCGCTGCGGATAGACTTCCTGGCTTGGGCGATCTCTTCGGGGGAAACATGGGCTATCTCCCCCGGGGAGAAATGAAACAGGTACCCCAGAATAACCTTACCCGCCTCCCCGATGGCCCTGCTGAAAACCGAGTCCGCTTTTAAGGCCTCGGTGCTCTCCTCCACAAGCTTCCGGAGCCTCGGATCGGCGATCCCCTCCCTCTTCAGGAGGGAGGAAAACCCTTCCATTACCGCCAGGGCCTTATCCTCTTCCCGCTCGGCGAAGACCACATCAAACCCGATCACCCCGGCCCCCTGTTCTTTGAGGGCCGATACGAGCCTGGCCATGACCGTTCTCGACCAGGGCCAGCGTCCCAGTTCTTTGAGGCTCTTCTCGTCTATCGCCACCACCACCGTCTCCGGGCCGACGGTTTTCTCCCCCCGGGCAATCAGCCGCAAATCGTAGGTCTTAAGTTCTATGTATCTGAGGAAAAGAACATCGGCAAAGAGAAGGACTGCAAGCAATATGGCGACAAAAAGAGAGATTTTAAGGGGAGAAGCGGAGATTGGGCTCTTCATGAACTACCCTAAACCGGCGATCTGGCAAAAAAGGCTCCTGCCGTCTAAAATCCCTGGCCGGCTCTTCTAAATAAGGAATCTGTTCCCCTCCCGGACAGGGGGGGAAGGGTAACTCTCGGACATCTCCCACAGGCCGCCGTTTAATGGCGGAGAGAGGGGGATTTGAACCCCCGGTACACCTTTTAGGGCATACACACGATTTCCAGTCGTGCTCCTTCAGCCACTCGGACATCCCTCCACATTAAACCGCCTGTGCCGGAAAAAGGATTATGGCGGAGAGAGGGGGATTCGAACCCCCGTGAGGGCTTTTGGCCCCCAAATCGATTTCGAGTCGATCCCGTTACGACCACTTCGGTATCTCTCCCATTCTTCCTTCCCGGCTCAAAAGAAAGGGAAACTTGAATTATCTTCCCCTTTTTTCCCTGAAGAAGGCTCGCAAAAGCTCCCCGCACTCCTCTTCCAAGACTCCGCCCCGGACCTCCACTATATGGTTGAGCCTCCGATCCTCGGCAATTCTGTAAAGCGAAACCACCGCCCCGCCTTTCGGGTCTTGCGCCCCGAAAACGAGACGCCGGATCCGCGCCTGGAGGATGGCCCCGATACACATAAGGCAGGGCTCCAGGGTAACATACAGGGAGGCTCCTTCGAGTCGATAGTTCCCAACCTTCGCCGCCGCCGCCCTGATGGCCAGTATCTCTGCGTGGGCCGTGGGATCACTGCTGCCCAGCGGGCTGTTTCCCGCCCCGGCAAGAACCTCCCCCTCCCAAACCACCACGGCCCCGACCGGCACCTCTCCCCTGGCCAAAGCCACCCTTGCCTCCTCCAACGCAAGGCGCGCGAATACTACATCATTATCCATGGCACTGTCAACCACGAAGAGATAATTTTCCCGTTGATTTACCGGAGGTCTTTATCCTAAATACCCTCTATACCGGGGGAAGATAAAACATATGCCCGCCAAAAAAATGATCCTCCTGCTAGTTCTCTTTTCCGGGGCCGGCCATGGCCTGGTCCTCGCCCTGCTGGGGATTGCCGAAATCCACCCCCGGAGGAGTCCGGCAGAGTTCTTTACCGTCCGCCTCGTTGAGGGGCAGCAGGAGAAAGAGGCTATACCCAAGGCGCCCCCGGAGAATACCCCCCCCTCGTCCGCCCGTCCTTTCGCTGAGAAGACCGTGAGCCTATCGGGAAACGCCGGAGACAGGTATGCTCCTTATGTGGGACAGGTCAAGAAGCGGATCATGAAAAGCTGGCAATATCCCGGCGATCTCATCGAGAGGGATGTCGCGGGCATCGTCGTTTTGCGCTTCACTATTGACGAATCGGGGAAACTGGTAAATATCCTTCTGGAGGAATCCTCGGGCCACGAAACCCTCAACCGCAATGCCATAACCGCCGTAAATGCCGCCGCCCCTTTTTCCCCGCTGCCCCGGGAGATGCGATTAGCCCGGCTGCACATCATCGCCCAATTTAATTATCTCAAAGCCAGATAGCCCCAAACTTATACCAGCATCCCGGCTAGATACGCTCCATTACCTCATTTAACCTGGCCTTCGCCTCCAGGAGAAGATCGCGCAGGACAATTTGCTCCTTTGGCGGTCTGGCGGCGAGGACATTCTGCTGCTCCTTAAGCCGGAGATGGCCCGCGGCGATCTCACCCATAAGATTGTCCCAATCCACCGGTTCAAACACGCTCTCCCTTACGGCCTCAATTGCAAACCCCCTCTTGATGGTGATTTCTTCCAGGTATTCCGGGATATGGACGGACAGGCCGAATCTCGCTTCGACGAGCGCGGCTAAGTTCTGCTGGGCGCCGTATTCCCCGTGAACGAGAATCACCTGCATTCCCGGGGAACGGAAATGACCGAGCCAGCCTAAGAGCTGATCCTGTCCCGCGTGACCGGAAAAACCGCCGATGGTAAAAATCCTCGCCTTAACTGCCACCTCTTCGCCCAGGATGTTTATTTTTTTAACCCCGTCGATGATCTTCCTCCCGACGCTCCCGCCGGCCTGGAAACCGACAAAGACAATACTCGCCCCGGGCCGCCAGAGGTTGTGGCGGAGATGATGTTTGATCCGGCCGGCATCGGCCATCCCGCTTGCCGAAATTACGATAGCCGATCCCCGGTATTCGTTGATTTTAACTGACTCTTCCGTTTTCTCGGTAAATTTAAGCTGGGGTAACGCCAGGGGATCTTCCCCCTGTCCAAGGATCGCCTTGGTTTCACCATCGAGATACCCTTGATATTTCCGAAACAGTTGGGTGGCCTTAATGGCCAGAGGGCTGTCGACGAAAATAGGCATATCCGAAGGAAGCCTTCCCTGTTTGGAGAGGAGGTAGAGGGAGTAGATGATCTCCTGGGTCCGCGCCACGGCAAAGGCCGGAACGATCATCTTCTCGCCCCGCTCATAACTGTAGGCAACCGCTTCGGCAAGCTCGTCTAAGCTGTCGTCTTCATTCTTATGATTTCGCTGTCCGTAGGTAGATTCTAGAAAAAGATAGTCCGCCTGTTCGACATGGGTCGGATCGTTGACGAGAAGCTGCGCCGGGCGTCCCAGATCGCCGGAGATTACCACCTTGGTCTCCATCCCCCCTTCCCGGACGTTCAACTCGAGGAAAGCGGCCCCTAGAATATGACCGGCATCCCGCAGGACCGCCTGCACCCCGGCGCTCGGCTGCCAGGGCTTATCGTAGTTCACCTCCTTGAAGAGGGCATAGGTCTTTTCCACGTCATCTTTGGTATAGAGAGCGGCCACGGCGACTCCCCCGTACCGCATCCTCTTCTTGCTTTTCCACTGAGCCTCCATCTCCTGGATATGGGCGCTGTCCAAAAGCATTATCCGCAAAAGATCCAAGGTCGGCGCGGTGGCGTAAACCGGTCCCCGGAAACCGTGAGCGACCAGCCGGGGGAGAAGACCGGAATGGTCAATATGGGCATGGGTTATTATGACAAAATCTATCGTCCCGGGCTGATAAAGATCGATGTCCCAGTTGCGTTTCTCATTTGCCGCCCCCCCTTGATGCAACCCGCAGTCAACGGCGAACCTGATCCCTTCGGCTTCGAAAATATAACAGGAACCAGTTACGGTCCTGGCGGCTCCCATTAACTTAACCTTCATCTTCCCTTTCTCCTTGCAAGCCTTCTTGTTTTTTAAAGCACTCCCTCTCGCGCCTTACAAGCTCCTTCCAGACCTTCCCGACCCTTTTCTCCGTCTCTTCCCTGGTTCCCCGATTATCGATAACCAGATCCGCCCGGGCCACCTTCTCCTCAATGGGCAACTGCGCCGAGAGCCTTATTTTGGCCTCTTGTTCGCTTATGCCGTTCCTTAGCCTAAGCCTGGCCGCTTGTTCTTCCGAGGGGATGAATGCCAGGATCACCACATCGAAAAATCTCTCAAGTCCCATCTCAAACAGGAGGGGGACTTCGGAGACGACAATCGCCCGGGGGTTTTCCTTCTTATGAGTTTCAATCTCTCTCAGCCAGACGGTCAAGACCCGGGGATGGACGAGCCTGTTTAAGGCTTCCCTCTCTCCGGCATCGTTAAAAACCCGCGCCCCCAATCTTTCCCTGTTGATAGTTTGATCGGGATTAAGAATTTCCGGGGAAAAGCGGGCCACAAGTTTTCCCCAGAGCTCCCCCTGAGGGGCATACTGGCGGTGAGCCAGAACGTCTAAATCTATCACCCGGGCGCCCAATTCCACGAACATCCCGGCGATGGTAGTTTTTCCTGAGGCTATCCCGCCGGTTAATCCCACGTTCAACATAGGCGCCACGGGCTAGTTTCTCGCTTCGGCTGCCGCGAGGAGATATTCTTTGAATTTACCATAGGATGCGGGGAGGTGAATCGCCTTCCCCGGCCGGGTGTCGATATCCTTAAGGGACGGGGGTAAATCAGGCGAGATTCCCAAGACCTCCTCGATGGCCTCGGGAAATTTCGCCGGATGGGCCGTCTCGAGGGAAACGGCAAGGGCGCCTCCCTCGCCCGCCTCTTCGTCGTATTTCATCAATCCCCGCCATCCCACCGCCCCGTGGGGTTCCAGCAATACCCCGTAATTTTTATAAACCTCCCGGATCGTGTCTTTAGTCTCTTCGTCCGAGACGCCTACTGACCAGAGGAATCGTTTCATCTCCTCCCGGTCGGGATACCGGTGCACCAGTCCCTTTCTGTCCACGGTGCCGCCGTAAAGGTTAAAAAGGCGGGCGAGATTGCTGGGGTGTCCCACGTTCATGGCGTTGGAGATGCAGGCCAAGGCCGGCTCAATCTTCTCGTAGAGGCCCGTCTCCAGGTAGCGGGCAAACTCTCTGTTGGCATTGGTAGGCATCAGGAGCTTCTTGACCGGCAGACCCATCCGCCGGGCATACTCGCAACCCAAGGCGTTGCCGAAGTTACCCGAGGGCACGGAAAATATTATTTCCTCGCCCCTTTCCGCAAGCTGGCTGTAGCTCCAGATGTAATATACTATTTGAGGCAGGATCCTCCCGAAGTTTATGGAGTTGGCGGAGGTCAGATTCAGCCCGGCCAGTTCAAAATCGGAGAATGCCTGTTTCACCAGATTCTGGCAGTCATCGAACTTGCCGTCTATGGAGAGGGCCCGGACATTGGCCCCAATGCCGTCCAACTGCCTCTTCTGCCGACAGCTCACCTCCGTCGAGGGATAGAGAATAAACACCTCGACCCCTTCCATCCCTCGGAAGGCATCGCCCACGGCGCTGCCCGTATCTCCGGAGGTAGCCACCAGTACATTCAGGCGTTCCTCAGGGTTCCTGAAAAACCACATCAGCCGGGCCATAAAACGGGCGGCAAAATCCTTGAAGGAGGCCGTCGGCCCCTGATCGAGGCTAAGGACATATTTCCGCCCGGTTACCTGAATGATAGGGACTGGATAATTGTATGCATCGACAACCAACTGCCGGAGCCTCTCTCCCTCTATCTCATCCCCCAAAAACGCCGCGGCGACGAGTTTTGCCGCATCCGGGTAAGGGGCCCCTTTCAAGGAGAAAATCTCATCCTGTGACAGCCGCGGGATCCTGCGGGGCATAAAGAGCCCCTCATCCGGCGCCTGACCCTCCATCAGTGCCTCGGCAAAAGACACGGACCCCCGGAAAGGCAGAATGCCTGACGACGCGCGGACATTCCGGTTGGTGCTGACGTAATAAATGGGGTGTGTCACGTTATGATCCTCCCTCAAGAGGCGAGGGCGAAAATTTTTTAAATTCTACTTCAGCGATGATCCCTTCCAGGAGAGAAGAAATTACCGAGATGTCCGATTCGCTATTGAGATGAGGCAATATTTCCGGTTCCAAAAGCTCGCCTTTGATCTCCTTGTCTAAAACCGAAAGGAAGGCCAGCAGGATCCGGTTATCGAACTGACTGTTTAGGCCCTTTCTCAATTCTTCCAGGGCGTACCTCAAATCCATCCTTTCCCGGTAAGGTCTCTGAGAGGTCATGGCATCAAAGGAATCGGCCAAGGTTATAATCCGCACACCCTCACTCAATTCCTTATCGGAAAGGGCCTCGGGATAGCCATGCCCGTCAATTCTTTCATGGTGATGCCAGACCATGTCATCGACGTTGTCCCAGGGAAACTTGATCTTGGAGGTGATGCTGTGGGATACGGCGGTGTGTTTCTTTATCTCCTCAAGCTCCTCATCGGTAAAGGGGGCAACCTTGTTTAACAGATCGTTGCTTATGGCAAGTTTGCCTATGTCATGGAGATACCCGGCGACGTATATGCCCTCGATATCGTGATCGCTCCAGCCCAGCTCCCGGGCAATGGCAACGGAATATTTCGCCACCCGATGGGAGTGATTTTTCGTGTAGGCGTCTTTGGCGTCGATCGCCGCGGCGAAGGCCTGAAGGGTCCCATGGTAGATATTTCTCATCTCTTCGTAGAGCCTTCTGTTCTCTTCAAGCTTCTCGTTTAAGTTGAGGAAAAGGGCATGGTTGTTTAAGGCAATGGCGATCTGGTTGCCGATCACCCCGAGGAGCTCCAGATCTTCTTCGGTATAGGGCTCGCCGGCAAGCCTCCCTCCCAGGAGGAGACTACCGATGAACTCGTCCCGAATTCGGAGGGAAACCAGGACCTCCGCCCCATCAAGGGCCAGGGAGGGAAAATCCCTGATCAGGCAGGGGCCTCGACCGCCGGAAGAGATAAAATCGCCGGGGCGGATCAGATCGAGCATCCCGGGCTCAAAACCCTTCTGGGTGAGAACGGTGAACCTGTCCTGAGATTTATCGTAGGAAAGGATGGCGCCCTTCGAGGCCAGGAACGTCCCGGTGATTACATGAAACACCGACCGGATCCGCTCCCGGAAGTTGCCCGCCGAGATTATCTCTTCGCTAAGATCGGCCAGGGCCGAGATGTTATAAAGCGCCCTTCTGAGTTCCATGGTCATCCCTTCTTCCCTTCGAAATATCTCAAGGCGTCGCTCTCGGTAGAGAACACCTGCATATATTTCAGGAGTCCGAGCATCTCAAAGGTATCCTTGAGAAATTTGGACATATTGGTGCAACAGATCGTGCCCTTTATCTTCCTCATGTCCTCGACGATCTGCAGTACGAGGGATATCCCTATCGAATTTATCAGGTCGGTTTCCCCGAAGTTGACTACAATCTTCGTAATGCCCTTGTTGATGTACTGGCCGCATTCCCTAACCAGGCTTTCACCGGAGAGGTTGTTCAGATACCCTTTGGGGTAAATGACCGCCGCATCTCCGATAAGTTTTGAGGCCACCTTAAATTGAACTGGGTTCATCTATCTCCTCTATTACCCCTTATCATCGCCGGTTTCAGCGAAAAGGACGAAGAACTTCTCCTATCCCAATACCCGTTCCAACATATGTTCTTCGATGTTTTTCGTCATGATCACTCTGGTTCTGTCCCCTGCCCTTTCGATCTTTACGTCGTCCATGATGGAATAGACAAGCTTAAACCCCCATCCCCTCTTGATCCCCTTTTGCATCTTCTCCTCGATGGTCATATCCTTTTTCTGTTCCAGGCTAAATGGTCGGCCGGTGTTTTCGACTATGACCTCGAGCCTGTCTTCCCTCAGTTTGAATTTCAGAAAAACCTTCTTATCGTAGCTGCCGCTGTGTTCAATGGCATTGATGACAACCTCAATTAAGGCCAGTTGTAAATAATTGAGAAACTCCGCATTGAGATTGACATTTTTTCCTATCTGTTCGACGGCCTTGGCCACCACGAGCTCGGCGTTGGCGCTCATGGGAATAACCAATTCAAATGATGTCTCCTCTTTTCTCTGGAAACAGGTTGATTCAATCGTTTCTCTTATCTCTTCCAGGCCCCTGCCCTCGATCTCCTTGAGGTAAAGACCGCGGATGAAATCCTTGAAAACGGGGTCTTCATTACCAATAAACCCGGCGGGCTCAATGGATTCGATCAAGGCCTTTGTCTCGACCTCAGACAGGCCCAAAGCCAAGTGAACCCCGCCGCCGGACTTGGCCCATCCTCCGTCCAAAAGGAAATTAAGGAGTTTAATTAAGGAGTTTCTTTCCGCCGTTCCTCCCGCATAACGCCCCAGTACCGACGAGAGGTAGAAGGCCGTATCCCCTTCGGTAACCTCGAAGCTGTACGCTTCGAGCAGGTCATTTTCTTCGGGATTCCCCTTGCGCATCTTCCAGATTCTCTTTGCCAGGTTTCTCAAGTAAAGGGGGTTGCCCCGCAGTCTCTCAAGGGACTTAAACTTCATCCCGGGAGGCCTTGTTATCTGCAGGTTTGCCAAATGAAACTCAAAGAGTTTAACGGCGAGATCCTCCGGCAGCGGCCCCAGAATCATCTGCTCCATCATGGCCATCAGGGCGGGGTCCCGGAAAAGAACCTCCAGAACCCCGGTCACCCCGGTTATTACGTGGGGGCAGAGGCGGTTGGCAAGGGCTTCGCTAAAAAGGGTGGCAAGGCCGCTCCGGTCCCCCGGGGTTGCCTCGTACATATTTTGCGCCGCGTCGAAATCATCGAGCATGACCAGAACCGGCTTCCCCCCCCTGGTCGCCGCGAGAGACGGCAAGGTCACCGCGGCGGCCATTTGACCGTAAAAATCGTTTTCCCTTACCTGGTTTTGGAAATCCTCCACCGCCTCCAGAAGCCAGGGCAAACGAAGGGAAAAAACGAGCGGCAAGAGCTTCGGGAGGGATTCCGCGCCGCTTCCAGCCAACAGGGGATCCCTTTTGATAAACGCCACATATTGTCTAATAAACCCGCTGAAATAATCCCGAGCAAAATAGGTCGATTTGAGGTTGGCCGCCTTGAAGGAATAGTAGAAAGGAACAATCCCCTCCTGTCGAAAAAGGGAATTATGGAGCTGCCTCAACAACTCCGTCTTGCCTATGCCCCTTCCTCCGGCAAGGAACACGTTGCCGCCCAGGGAGTTTGCCTTGAGAGCGGCAAGGCCTTTCAGATAATCAAGTTCGGACTCCCTGTTTAAAAAGGCATCAGCCTGAAGGGTATCGGACGGCAATTTCTCTTCTCTCCCGGCAAAAGACAAAGATTCTTCCCTACGCGGAGATGTTATTTTTCCGTGAGACAATAGTAGATGAGTCCGGAGAAGTCAAGGGGATGCTCTTGACAGGGATTGCTCTTGACAGGGATTGCTCTTGACAGGGATTGCTCTTGACAGGGATTGCTCTTGACATAAAAATTAAACCTTTATTTGACCAGATAAACCTCAAATGATAAGGTTGAAATGGGGGAAAATGATGAAATCAGATAAGAAGCGGTGGGATGAAAGATTCACGGGAGAAGAAATTGCCTTCGGTAAAGAGCCAAATCCTTTTTTGAAAAAACATATCCGCCTCTTGCCTAAGTTTAAGAGGGGAAAAGAGGGGGGTCACATCGTCCCTCGTCTCTCGTTTACTTGTCCAGCACCTCCCTCACCTT
>JBBIJM010000059.1:0-15641 GCA_037445955.1 Syntrophobacterales bacterium | reverse complement strand
TGAAGGAAATGGATATTGGTCGCAATGGCATTGATCCCCCATAAGATGACCAGGTCGCTCTCCGCCGCTTCATCGGGATGAGGAGAAGGGGTATCGCCCATGACCGCTTTCCATCCTGCTTCCTTGGCGGGAGAGCAGATGGTGCGTTCGAGGCGGGAGGCTCCCAGGCGATAAAAGAAGGGATGACCTGCATTTCTCTGAATCAACCCCATGGTTCCGGCATAGGAGTAAGGCAGGATGGCTTCCGCCCCGGATTGTTTGATGATCCCATTCCAGCGGTCGGCAATCCTGCCGATGGCTTCCTCCCAGGAGATGGATTGAAATCGGCCTGCCCCTTTTTCTCCGGTGCGCAGAAGAGGCCCGGTTAAACGAAGCGGGGAGTGAACCGTATCCTGGTAGCGATTCATTTTGGGGCAGAGGGTGCCTCTGGTAAAGGGATGGTCCGGATCGCCGGACACCTTTATCGCCTTGCCATCGGCCACTTCGATGAGAAGGCCGCAGGCATCCGGGCAATCATAAGGACAGACGGATCTTTTGAACTTGCCGGTCATAAACCCTCCTTACCTGTTGAATCTGCCCGTTTAAGCGAAAGGCGCGAGAAGAGCTTTGTAAGGCAAATCTGGATGCCTTTTACCTGAGCCTGAATCATCCGTCAATTAATAACAGGCGCGGTAAAAACGCGGTAAAAAAAGAATTGTCAAGCAGGAACAATTCGGATAATCTGACCCCGGCGGTCACAGTCAACCCGCCTAAAAAAAACTGGAGTTTGCCGAATGTTGTGTCTCAAAAAAAACTTTTCCAGCCTTTTCCTTTTCGTCAGCGGTCTTTTCGTCACCTGTCTTCTCATCTCCAACATTATCGCAGGAAGGCTCATCGAAGTGGGCGGCATCGTTCTTCCGGCGGCGGTGATCATCTTTCCCCTAACCTATATCCTAGGGGATGTCCTGACGGAGGTTTACGGCTATGAACGGACCAGGCTCGTCATCTGGCTCGGTTTCGTCGCGAACGTCCTCATGTCCGGCTTCTTTCTTATCACCATCGCCCTTCCCTCCCCTTCCTTCTGGACCCACAAGGAGGCCTACGAAACGGTCTTGGGATTTACCCCCCGGCTGGTTGCGGCCTCGCTCATCGCCTATCTGGCGGGAGAGTTTTCCAACTCCTTCGTCCTCTCCCAGGTGAAGCTCCTGACCCGGGGCCGTTTCCTCTGGATCAGGACGATCGGCTCGACGGTGGTCGGCCAGGGAATCGATACGGCGCTGTTTGTCTTCATTGCCTTTTACGGTCTGATCCCTCAGCCGGTGCTTCTGGGGATGCTCCTGGCCCAGTACCTCTGGAAGGTGGGCTACGAGGCGGCGGCTACCCCCCTTACCTATGCCGTGGTCCGCGCGATCAAACGGAAAGAGGGGTTCGACACCTTCGACTACCGGGTCAATTACAACCCCTTCCGCCTGGAGGAAACCAATGGACCTGCCTGAGTTTAAAGTCCTGGGGAAAAGGGTTGCCGCCCCGGAGCGCCGCCTTGAGACCTTCCCCACCCCCCCGGGGGTCACGAGGGTAACCCTCGAGAGCGACGAGGTAACCAGTCTCTGTCCTGTCACCGGCCAGCCCGACTGGGAAACCGTCATCATCGAGTTTGCCCCGGGGAAATCCTGTATCGAAAGCAAGAGTTTAAAACTTTATCTCTGGAGCTTCCGGCAGGAGGGGATCTTCTGCGAGGCCTTGGCGAGCCGTATCGCCGCCGATGTTTACGAGGCTTGCCAACCCCGGTTCTGCCGGGTGACGGTGGTGCAGAAACCCCGGGGCGGGATCAAGATCACCTCGGTCGCCAGGATCAGCGATGAAAACGGAGCGGACGGAACGAAATGACCCGGCGGAAACTTATCCTCTTCGATCTCGACGGCGTCCTCGTCGATGTCTCCTCTTCTTACCTCGAGGCGGTAAGGAAAACCGCCGGCCTCTTTCTTCTGCCGGCTAGAGGCGGGGCGGGGCTTCCCGATCCCCTCTTCGCCCGGGAGGAACTCGACGCGCTAAAACAGGCCGGCGGTTACAACAACGACTGGGACCTGACCGCCCAGGTCTTGAGCCTCCTGATGTCCCGGGTGAAGCGGCCGGCGGCATTTCTCCACAACCGCTCATCATACCGGACCCTTATCGCCTCGTTGGACTTGTCGGACCTTGCCGCCTTTCTTTGCAACTCTTCCCGGCCGCTGGGGGAACTATTCTCCGGCCTGGGAAGGCATAGGGATGAATTCGTCGCCTTCTGCTACCAAGGAGACGTGGCAAGCGGAAACGTCATCAAGCGGATATTTCAGGAGCTCTACCTGGGGGAGACCCTCTTTAAGACGATCTACGGTCTGAAACCGGAATTCTTCTCGGGCCCGGGCCTCATCGCCAACGAAAAACCTTTCGCCAAAAGGGGTTTACTTGAAGACCTCTCCCGGCGGCATATCCTGGCCATCGCCACCGGCCGGCCCCGGGCGGAGGCCGAATACACCCTCGGGCTTCTCGGGATCCGGGGACTTTTCAAGCTCGTTTTGACCCTGGATCATTGTCTTGCCGAAGAGGAAAGGGCCTTCAAGGAAACAGGGGAGAGGGTGTCCCTAAGTAAACCCCATCCCTACCTCCTGGATCTGGCCGCGGAAACCCTGAAAGGATCCTTCGGCGATTGCTTCTATCTCGGCGACCTGCCCGACGACATGGAGGCGGCAAGACGTTCCCGGGCGGGTTTCCAGGGGATTGGCGTCAGAGTCGCCACTAAAAACAAGGCCGGCCTTCCGGGGGAACTCCTCAAGGCCGGCGCCCGGCGGGTCATCGACGATCTTGATGAACTTCCCCGGCTTCTTGCCTAGCGGGGAAGGGAAGTTGAACCTTGATCCCTCTTCCGGTAGAGACAGTTTTTAAGATCGCACCCGGCGCACTGCGCCTCCCTCGACCAGGGTCTCTCCCCCGCGACAGGAGAGCGTCCCTCTGCGGCAGGCGCGAAAAGGAGGAAGAAGGAAACCGATTTGGCCGGGATCATCATCTGGCCTTCATTTAAGGCAACGCCGACCGCGGCGGCATCGACCAGGCGAAACATATCCCCCTGCCTAGTCAAGGGAATATTATTCAGTCCCGGGGTAAGGCGGCAGCAGGGGGCAAGCTCAAGCTCCCGGGCCTCTTGCTCAAGTATCTGGGTGACCTTCCGGTCGAGGGATTTGAGCAGGGCAGACCCGGCGGCATCGAGATACAGGGCCTCAAGGGTTTGCCCGGTATCCAGGAGGCGGCCTGACTCTTCCTCCAGGGCCGGACCCAGGGTAATAACCACCGCCCCCAGGAGGACCGCCCCGGGGGAAGATTGCGAGAAGACCTCAAGGATACCATCCCCTTCACCGGCGGTTCCCTCCCCGGATTCGCCAAGATGGCAAAGACGCCAGGCGGCCTTGGGCCGCGCGAGGGCCAAAGCCCGATTTCTCGCCTCTTCCAGGAGGGGAACCATATTGGCGGCTGGTTTATAACCGCTCCCTCCGGCATAACGGACCAGGTCATCCAGGGATACCCCGATCTCCCCGGGAGCGAAGCCCGCCTGCCGGGTAACGGCAAAAGGTCCCCTTTTTTCATCCCTGAATCTGGCCATCCTGACTTGGTCTCTCCCTGCCCGCTGATGCCGCCCTAAGAAGGGGAGACCTCGAAACCGAGGGAGCGGAATTCCGCCCGCACCTCGCTTTCGATCTTGAGGTATCCCTCGTTGATGATCTTTTTTGTCTTCAAATCATAAACCTCCCCGTAGCGGAATCCTTTGGTGGGATTTTTCAGGAGGCCCTCGTACTTCCCGTAGAGGATCCGGGCCAGGGCGTCGGCCTCCTTCCGGCTATAGCGGGCGCAAGCAAGACCTATTTCCGCATGAAACTGATGATCCTTTGGGAGAAGCGAATCGGGCTCGACGGACTTGGCTGGGCGTCCCGAAAAGATGTTCCCCGAGGAGGGAACCACCGCCAGGAGATACGCGGCGATCTCGCAGTGATACATCCTGGTACCCGCCCCGCCGCCTAAATAGGGCAGGTTTACCGTGGGATAGCGCAGATGGCGGCCGTTTACCTGATTGGCCAGGCCGATGGCCCAGAGGAGGGGTTTTGTCGAAGAAAGACGGAGGTTCTGATGGAGAGGGGCGTTGTAGTGGTAGTTGCCCCGGTACACCAGGTTGCCCAGGATGAGATAACAGGCGGCCAGGACCGCCACCCCTTCCGCCCCGCCGGCGTAGCCGCCAAACAGGGGGGTTGCGGTGGAGCCGATGTTCGCCCCGATGCTGTTGAAATATGCCACCTTTTGCAAGGCCTCGTAATTGATGACCATTTCCGCCAGGAAATCGATGAGGAACCCGTCGGAGGGCCGGAGCCCGAAACAGGGGGAGGCGGCGGCGATCATCGAGACCGCATTGGAGGCCGCCGAGATGCCGTTGATGATGGGAAGACCGGGCCGGCCCGAACGCCGGATGCCCTCCCGGGCCAGGATGACCGTCTTGACCGCCGCGAGGAGCTCCTGAGGTGAGCGAACCCGGACGTCCCTGCCCCGGAGATGAAGCAGCGAAGGCACGCTCAACGAATCCGCCAGGGTGATTGAGGCCATACCCTCGACGGTATCCAGGCAGATCTCTTCGCTCGTCATATAGATGGCCCCGCCCACATGGATCCAGGGGCGCCCCCCCTCTTCTATCCCGCGGCCGTACATGGTCTTTCGCTCCCGTCCCTCGCCGAAGACCGCCGCCTTCGGGGTCTGCTCGATCGCCCTTAACACCTCGTCTCGGCTGAATTCCATCACCCGGTTCGTATCGGGACAATAGGGACCGGTCTCGGCAATGAGATCCACCGCCGCCTGAAACACCCGATCCACCAGATCGTCATCGGAATTGACGATGGTCTCCTTATCCCAGCGAATCCGGTATCGGGCGATCACGCCGGCGAGTTTCGGCACCAGCCGGCCCAGATAGTAGTCCGTCTCCGAGACGAGGGGTCCCTGATCCGCCCGATCAAAAATTTCCGTCAGATCTATCATAAGCCCCTCCCTCCCTCTCTGAGGCGGCGGGCTACCAGACCCTCCGCCAGCTCCACCGCGGCGGGCGCCGTTTCCGCGTAGCCGTCGGCCTTGATTTCCTCCGCCCATTTCTCCGTTGCGGCGCCTCCCCCGACAATCACCTTGAACCGGCGCCGGAGGTCCTGACCGGCCAGGGCCTCGACCACGTCCCGCTGGCCGGAAAGGGTCGAGGTCAGCAAAGCGGAAAGGGCGATGATATCGGCGTTTACCTCTTTGGCCTTTTCAATGAATTTAAACGTATCCACATCCACCCCCAAATCGTGGACCTCAAATCCCCCTATCTCCAGAAGCAGCCGGACGATGTTCTTCCCGATGGTGTGGATGTCCCCCTTCACCGTCCCGATTACCACGGTCCCCTTCTTCTGGATGATCCTGCCCTGCTCGCGGATCTTCGGCTGCAGGACGGCCATGACGCCCTGAAAAATCAGGGCCGAGCGCATCAGCTCCGGCAAAAAGATCTCTTCGTCTTGGAACTTCTCACCTATCACCTTGAGCCCGGGCAGCAACCCCCGCTCGATGATTGCCAGCGGATCGACCCCTGAGGTCAGGGCCTCTTCGATACGGGCAAGGAGGTCCTCCTCCTCGAGGAGGACCAGGGTTTCCTTCAATGACAGGAACATTTCGGCTTTTTCCATCGGCGCATCCCTCCTTTTCCATCTCCTCATAGGGAAGGGTCAACTAAAACAGCTCAAGAAATCAAATCTCTCTTTGATCCTGCGGTCCGTCTCTTTGTCCAGGCGTTCCCTCACCTCCCGGGCAAGAATCCTCTCCGCCTCCTGCCTCGCCCGCTTATCCGCACCGATCCTCCCTGCGGCCTCCCATCTCTCCCGCATCTCCCGGGTCGCCACCCGGGGGATGAAGGCCGTCGTCCGCATCCTTCTTAAGGTATCTTCGTGATCCAGGAAACTCCCCCCCGGCCCCACCTGGCCGATCTCTTTCAGGCCAATATCCTCCGGCAGGAAAGATACCCCTTTTTTCAGCTGCTTTAGCATCAAGGCGATTTCGTGATCTATGACCAGTTTCGTAAAGTCGAAAACCATCAGGCTGCCCAAAAGCCCCCCCATATTGAGCAGGTCACAGCCCCCCAGAAGGGCCGCAGTGGTGCCGATCCCGGTTTCGTAGCCGGACTGGACGTCGTTTTCCTGGGAGTTGGTGAGGCCGATATACCCCCCAGAGGGCACCCGATAATACCTCGCCATCTGGGAGAAGGCAACCTGGAGGATAGCGGTCTCGACGGCGCCGGGGGCGTAATTGCCCGATCTCAGATCGGCGATGGTGGCAAGCACCGCATAGATAAGGGGGGTACCGTTTTTTACCAGCTGCATGAGCGTGCCCAGGGCGAGGAATTCGGCATTTCCCTGCACCAGGGTGGCCAGGGGGCTCAAGGGGGAACTCATCCCGCCGTTGGGACAGATGGTTCCGTAAACGGGCAGGCCCCTTTCGGCCAGATAGATCACCGCCTCCGTTGATTCCACGTCCATGGTGAGGGGAGAAACCACGGGACAGTAATGATGGTTGAGCAGGGGCCGCTTGAGGTAGGCCTCGGCCCCCCCGGCTGCGATCTCCCCCAAGGCGAGCACCTCCTTGAGCTCTTTCATATTCGGCGTATTGCTCCTCACCGGTTTCGTCGTATTTTTCAGGGCCTCGTAAAACCTGACCAGACTCAAATGTCCCTCCGGGGCATCGGCGACCAGGGTGGAGATGGAAAACACGTCGAACCCGGGCAGTTCCTGGACCATCCGGGCGATCTGGCCTAAGTCCCTCGCCGTGGCCCGCCGCACCTCCCCTGTTTGCCTGTCCACGATGTCCGGGGCGGAGCTTGCCGTGACCATGAGAGGGCCGTCGGCGGGAATGGTCCGATCATAAAGGGGGTCCCGCCCGCGAAAGGTGAAGGACGGGGGAAAACAAAGGCGGCATTCCTCAACCACCCGGCGGGGGATCTTCACCAGGTTTGTCGTCCCGTCCACCCCGGCCCCGGCCCCGGCGAAAATCCGCCGGGCCTTCTCATTGCGCACCAGGATCCCCACCTCTTCCAGAACCAGAAGGGAAGCCCCGTGCACCTGCTCAAGCTCTTCGCCGGTAAAAAATTCCGCCCGGTTCATCTCGATCCTTTCTTTCCCGAATACCCGGAAGGCCTTCTCTAAATTCTTCCTATCACGAGAGGAGATGCACCCGCCTTCTCAAATAGAGGTCCACCTCGCTCCCCTCGTCGAAGATCCCGTTGTACCTGGGATCCGGTTCGTCCACCTGGATCGACATATCCTTGCATCTCACCGTATATCTCATGAGGAAACCCAGGTACATCGCCGCCTCCACCCGGCCGGGGATCACGTTCATCCCTTCCTCCGGCGGTTTTGCCCCTCTTCGGGCGATGCCTACGGACTCGGGACGGACTACCGCGGCAAGCCGCGCCCCGGGGGCTGCCGGAAAGTCCGGCGGCGCCAGGAAGAGCTCTCCAACCTCCGTCGTTAAGATCATCCCCTCCGGCATTACCGCTGTCACATGGCCCGGCAAAAAATTGATCTGGCCTATGAACCGGGCGACGAACTCGTCCGCCGGGGTCTCATAGATCTCGACGGGAGAGGCCACCTGCCTCACCACCCCCCGATCCATAACTATAAGCTCGTCGGATAGGGACATGGCCTCTTCCTGGTCATGGGTGACGAAGATAATGGTGATCCCCAGACGGCGGTGAAGCTTTCGGATCTCTCCCCTCATGAGGATCCGCAAGTTTGCATCCAGATTGGAGAGGGGTTCGTCAAGGAGGAGGATCTTAGGCTCGAGGCTAAGCGCCCGGGCTAGGGCCACCCGCTGCTGCTGGCCTCCGGAGAGTGCGTGGGGCCTTCTTTCGCCGAGGCCTTCCATCTGAACCAGGTTAAGAAGCCTTTCCACCTCGTCTTCGATCTTTTTTTTCGGTTTCTTCATGATCTTAAGGCCGAAGGCGATGTTTTGTGCCACGGTGAGATGGGGGAAGAGGGCGTAATTCTGGAAGACCATCGCCGTGTCCCGGACGTTGGGCGGGGTCTGGGTTATATCCTCGCCGTCGAGAACGACCTCGCCCTCATCGGGGAAGGAAAAGCCGCTGATTATCCTAAGCAGGGTCGTCTTGCCGCAGCCGCTGGGACCCAGGAAGGTGACGAGTTTTCCCCTTTCGATCACAAGGCTCACCTGATTCAAAGCGGTCAGGTCGCCGAAACGTTTGACTAGCCCGGTAAGCCTGAGAATCTCCTTTGCCCCCATATCGACCTCGCCCTGTCAGAGTATTTCCGTTTTCGTCCAGCGCATCATGATCTTAAGCCCCCCCAAACTGCCCAGGACCACCGCAATGAGCATTACCGATATGGCGCAGGCCATCCCCAGGTAACCCTGCTCGGCGACCGAGAGGATGTAAAGGGAAGCCAGATCGTTGCCCGGGGTGATGAGGAAGATCACGGCGCTAACCGCGATCATTCCCACCATGAAGGTATAGATGAACCCGGCCACAAAGGCCGAACTGATCAGGGGAAGGACAACCCTGGTGTAGGTCTTGAAGGAACCGGCGCCCATGTCCGCCGCCGCCTCTTCTATGGCGGGATCTATCTGATGGAGCTTGCTCACCCCCGCCTCGAGGCTCACCGAGATATTTCGAAAGGCCTCGTTGACAATCAGGATGGCAAAGGTGCCCGTAAGGAGGAGAGGCGGGGTGTTGAAGGCGAGGATGTAACCGATCCCCATCACCGTGCCGGGGACGGCGAAACCCAGCAGGGACATGGATTCCAGGACCCTCTTGAGGGGAATCTTCTTGCGGACGAGGAGATACGCAACGGTAATTCCGATCAGCGGGGCGATGAGAGCCGCCCCCAGGGAAAACTTGACGCTGGTAATCAAGGTGCGAAAGCCGTTGGGACTCCGGAAATGTTCCAGGGTAAAGGTGTTGTCCACCATGAGGATCTTCGTTACGGCGCCTAAGAAAATGATGCCGAAACACAAAACGATCAGGGCGGAGACGGCCAGGGAGAAGCCGAGCATGGGGTAGAGCACCTTCCCGGCCACCGGCCGCCTTTCGCTTTCCTGGGGCTTGCCGCTTACCGTGGTATAGGCCTTGCCTTTGAGGAAGAATTCGTTGACGACAAAAATGATCATGCTGGGAATGATGAGAAAGACGCAGAAGACCGCCGCCATCTCCAGGTTGTTTTCACTCACCCAGAGGAGATAGGCCCCGGTGGCGAGAAAGGGCACGTCGCCGCCGATGAGCATCGGATTGCCGAAATCGGCGATGGAAAGGATAAATACCAGCAAGGCCGCCTTGAGGATCCCCGGCGCCGACAGGGGAATGGTGACCTTTAAGAGAACCTGCAGATCCGAGGCCCGCATATCGAGGGCGGCGTCCTCCAGATTGGAGCCCAGGGACCGGAGAACATTCTCGATCATCAGATACCCGAGGGGGAGGAAGGTCACCGCCTGGGCGATGATGACCCCCTGCCAGCCGTAGATGTTGAGAGGCAGGTCCAGCAATCTGGTAATGATCCCCTGCCTGCCTCCTAAGATGATCAGGGCCAGAGAGAAGATAAAGGGCGGGGCGACAAGAGGCAGGAGACCAAAAATCTTGAGGAATCCCCTGATAAAAGGCGGCCCCTTCAACCCTGAAAAGGCAAAACAAAAGGAGATGGGAACCACGATCAACGTGGTAATACAGGCAAGGAGGATGCTATTTTTCAGGGCTCTGTAATACCGGCTCTGGGAAAAGAATTCCCGGTAGGTTAAAAAACTCGCCTCCGTCTCCTGCCCGAGCCGGTATTTAATCTCGACCGCAAGGGGCAAGAGGGAATCCTTCTCCTTCCCCAGGGCCCTCCTGAGATCGTTTAAGCCCTTAAGGTCGTCCCAGTCCTTCCGGAAGCGGACGGTTAAGACGGTCTCCCTTTCTTCCGCGGAAAGCCGCCTCGCCTCGATTCCCTTCACCCCGTAAGCGGCCCGATCAACGATCCCGGCGAGCCTTTCCTTAAACCCCTCCGGGGCGGGCCGGGGGTGGTGGAAGGTAACTATGACCGCGGGATAGGAAACGGTGAAGCTCTTTAAGAGCACCCGGCCGATCGGATAGACGATAAACAGAAAGATCAGCAAAAAGGCCAGGAGGGTTATCGCCAAAAGTCCCGGATTACGAAAAAAGCGGCCCAGTTCGGCGATCCTGTCTCCTTGTCCGGTCCTGGGTTTCTGCCTCACCTCTGGAAACGTTTCGCCCATTCGGACATGATCCGTTTCTGGTTTTCCCCGGCCCAGAGGGCGTCGTATCTGATAAGTTTAGGGTCCACCGAGACCTTGGCCGGGATGCCCGGTCTCACCACCTTCGAACGGAGAAGGCCGATCTGGGTCTGGCCCTCTTTACTCCCCAGCCAATCGATCAGTCTTCTGGCCCCCTCGACGTTTTTGGCCCCCTTGAGGATGGCCACCGCCTCCAGATCGAAGGCGGTTCCTTCGGCGGGGATGATCCCCTCTATGGGAAACCCCTTCTCTACCCGGCCATAGACCGCCTGATCCCAGCTTATCCCCACGGCGAACTCGCCCTGGGCGACCGAATGAGCCGGGGCGGAGCCGGACTTGGTGTATTGCCCGGCGTTTCTGTTTATCTGCTCAAGAATCTCCCAGCCCTTCTCTTCCCCGAAGATCTGCATGATCGCCGAGACGAAAATGAAGGCGGTGCCGCTCGTCGCCGGGTCCGGCATGACCAGTTCGCCTTTGTAAACGGGGTTCGTCAGGTCCATCCAGGACCTGGGCCGGGGCAGTTTCTTTTTCCTGAGCAGTTCGGGGTTGACCCCCAGGGCGGAAAACCAGTAGTTGTAACCGTACCACAGGTGTTCGGGATCTTTGAATTCGGCGGGGATATCCGCCCAGGCCGGGGATTTGTAGGGGAGGAAGAGCCCTCGCTGGGCCCCCACCTGGGCATGGGAGTTCAGGAAGCCCCAGATCATGTCGGCATGGAAGTTCGGCGCTTCGGCAAGCACCCTGGTCCAAAGCTCCATCGAGGCCATCCTCGGGCTCCATTCTATCTTCATCCCGATGGCCTTCTCCGCCTCCGGCACCCATTTCTCCATCTCGGCGGTGTCGTTATGGGTGTAAACCCTGAGAACCCGCTGGGCCTCGGCGGGGGCGGCGAGGATCAAGAAACCGGTTAGGGCGGCTAAAACAAGAAACCAAAGTGAACGGACGTATCCTTTCATCTCTCTTCCCTCCTTTTCTTGCTCTGTTTTCCTTCTATTAGACTATGACGAAAACCTCCCTCTTAGTTGATGGGCTCATAACAAGTCCAAAAAAACCATACGCCAATTAGCCCCCCTTGTCAAACAGGGGGGCTAACCTATGATCCGCCTGCGGGAAGGATCATACGGGGGTTTATCCAATCGAGCGGCGGGAATATCCTCACCGAACATCTCCACGGCGTAGCCTGAAGAATGTTCCGCCTCTTCTTTGGGCAGATAACCCAGGGCAAGGGTTTTGCCGACGGTATAACCATAGCCGCCGCTTGTCACCACCCCCAGAACCCTTCCCTCCCGGCTGATGGTTTCCCCGCCGTAGAGGAGCCGGGGCCCGCCTGCCTCCAGGGCGAACAGGCAGAGTTTCCTTTTGATCCCCTCCTCTTTTACCTTAAGGAGCGCCTCCCGGCCGATAAACGGGCCTTTGGAGAAATCTACGGCAAATCCCAAGCCCGCCTCGAAGGGGTTGTAATCCGGGGATACCTCGGCGCTCCAGTAACAGTATCCCTTTTCCAATCTAAGGGAATCGATGGCCCGATAACCGGCGTTCTTCACCCCCAGGGTCTGGCCCTCCGCCCAGAGGAGTTCATAGAGGTGCCCCGCATATTCCGGTTTGAAATAGAGCTCGTAACCCAGCTCTCCCACATAGGTGACCCGCACCGCCAGGACCGGGGCGTAGCCCACGGTGATCTCCCGGCATTGGCCGAAGGGAAAGGACCCGTTTTCCAGGGGATCCGGGGAAACCTTTTTAAGCAGTTCCCGTGAGGCCGGGCCAATGACGTTGATCATCCCGTAGTTTGCGGTAACATCCCGGAGTTCCACCGAACCATCCCGGGGGAGACGCCTCTTCATCCACTGGGAGTCGTGGACCCCGAAGGCGGTGCCGGTGACCACTAAAAACCGCTCCGCCGCCAGCCGGGAGATGGTGAGATCCGCCTCGATCCCTCCCCGTTCGTTCAAGAAGGGGGTATAAACCGTCGTTCCCACCAGCCGATCCAGGTTTCTTGCCGCCAGGTAGTTGAGAAACGAAAGGGCCCCCTTCCCCGTGACCTCGAACTTGGCAAAAGAGGACTGATCGATGAGCACCACCGCCTCCCGGGCGGCCTGATGCTCCCTGCCCACCTCTTCGAACCAGTTGGGCAGGCCGAAGGAGAGGGTGTCCTTCCCTTCCAGTCCCGGGGGGGCAAACCAGTTGGGACGTTCCCAGCCGAACTTGGAGCCGTAAACGGCCCCCTTCTCTTTCAGGAGATAGTAGATGGGGGAACGTTTCACCCCCCGGGCCGATTCGTGCTCCTCGTAAGGCCAGGAGATGGTGTAATGTTTCCCGTAGATCTCCCTCGTCCGCTCTACGTTGTACTTGAGACTATGATGGTGATCCCCGAAACGCCTGATATCTAGTGGCCAGATATTTAAGCCAGGCTCCCCCTCAACGATCCATTCGGCAACCAGGCGGCTGGCCCCGCCGGCGGCGGCGATGCCGAAGGCGTTGAAGCCGGCGGCGACAAAACAGTTTTCCAGTTCCGGCGCCGGCCCCAGGATACAGTTCCCGTCGGGGGTAAAGGCCTCAGGCCCGTTGATCAGTTTCATGATCCCCGCCTCCCTGAGGCAGGGGGTTCGCCTGAGCGCCGCTACGGACAGGGGTTCGAAATGATCGTGATCCGGGTTGAGGAGTTCCTGGTTGAAATCCCGCGGGATGCCCTCCGTGGCCCAGGGGATGCCGTCTTTCTCATATCCTCCCATGATTAGCCCGCCCACCTCGTCCTTGTAGTAAAGAAGGCTGTCCTTGTCCCTTAAGGTCGGAAGGGAGGGCGGCAGCCCGGGGATCGGCTCGGTGACGAGGTACTGATGCTGAAAGGGAACCAGGGGCACGTTTATCCCCATCATCCCGCCCACCTCCCGGGCCCACATCCCCGCGGCGTTGACGACGGTTTCGCATTTCACCTTCCCCCGGTCCGTTATAACCGCCAAAATCCGTCCCCGGGATATCTCAAAGCCGTAAACCCGCGTCTGGCGCAGCACCCGGGCGCCCCGATTCCTCGCCCCGATGCTTAAGGCCATGGTAAGCCCGCTCGGGTCGGCCTGGCCGTCGGAGGGCATGAAGGCCGCCCCGAGAAGATCCCCAATCTCAAGGATGGGGAAGAGCTTGAAGGCCTCTTCAGGGGAGATGATCTCCATCTCAAGCCCAAAACTCTTCGCCGTGGTCGCCCCCTTTTTAAGTTCGAGCAGACGCTCTTTGGTGCCGGCCAGGTGGAGGCAGCCGGAGCGTTTCCAGCCTACATGCTGGCCTGTTTCCTCCTCGAGTTTTTCATAGAGGTCCACACTGTTTTTGAGCATCCGGGTGATGTTTCGATGGGACCTAAGCTGGCCTATGAGGCCCGCCGCATGCCAGGTGGAACCGCTGGTGAGTTCCCCCTTTTCGATGATAAGGACGTCGGTTATCCCCATCTTCGTGAGATGATAGGCGATCCCGGCGCCTACGATCCCGCCGCCTACGATTACCACCTGAGCCGCGTCCTGCATAACCTAGCTCCTTGTCCGGTCCGCCTCTTTCCGTAAACCGGTAGAGACTATTTGCCGAAATAGTTCCTGATGAAACGGATAAACCGTTCGTTCTCCTCAACGCTCCCCGGGGTCACCCGGAAATACCCGTCTTTCCCGCCGATAGGGCTGATCTTCTTCAAGAAGATCTTCTCCATCTGCAAGGCCGCATCGAGGATTTGGGCGGTGGTCTTGCCGGTCATGGTGGCGTCGATGAGCATATAATTGCCGTGGGCGGGGAAGGGCCTGAGGCCCGCCTTCACCAGTTCCCCTTCGAAGGCCTTCATCCAGCGGTTGTTGTAGATGACCTTGGCCTTTACCTCCTCCGGGTTGTCCAGGATGGCCTCCGCCGCCGCCATGGACATGAGGCTTACGTTCCAGGGCAGAAACATCGCCCGAAACGCCTTGACCATCTCCTACCCCCACGAGGTAGCCGAAGCGGATCCCCGCAAAGCCGTAGGCCTTGGAGAAGGTATGGGAGAGAAACACGTGGGGATACTTCTTGATCAGCGAAGCCTGGGACGAGACCTCGGGATGGTAGTCGAGATAGGCCTCATCCAGGCAGAGGGGGATGCCGGTTTCGCAGAAGCGGATCAGATCCGCATCGTCGATGAAGACGCCGGTGGGATTGTTGGGGCTGATAATAAGGATGAGCTTCGTCTTTGACGTGATCGCCGCCAGCATCGCCTCGGTGTCGTACTGGAGATCCCCCGCCCGCAGGGGAATTGAAACCACCTTCCCTCCGGCCAGTTCGCAACGGGGGGGATAAAGCTCGAAGGTGGGGGTGGAACAGAGGAACTCGTCCCCGGGCTCGAGGAAGATCCGCATCATCCCGTCGATGATCTCGGAAGAGCCGTTGCAAAGGGCCACATTCTCCGGCCCGAGATTATCCAGGGCGGCGAGTTTCGTCCTGAGTCTCAGCATACTGTCCGGATAGCGGTTGCCGTAGGCCAGAATATCCGCCACCGCCTTGATAACCTTCTCCGAAGGCGGGAGGGGATTTTCGTTGAGCATCATCCGGCCGTAGTCGGGACTCGCCCAGGCCCGATCGAGAACGCTCGTGTCGTATTTGCGCGCCGTTTTCAGCCAGGGGACAAACCATTCTTCCAGTTGTTTCATGTATCTCTCCTTTTTATTTTTTTGTTTTGGGCAACACCGCTATATCATCGCCTGGACAGGCACATAATCAAGACCGAAGGCCTCCGCCACCGCCCTGCAGGTCACCCGGCCGTCGATGATATTTATGCCCCGGGCGATCTCCCCGTTTTCCCCGGCCGCCCGCCTCACTCCCTTATCGGCGATCTCCAGGATATAGGGCAGGGTCGCATTGGTCAGGGCCGCGGTGGATGTGCAGGGGACGGCGCCGGGCATATTGGTTACGCAATAATGGATTACGTCGTCGACCACGTAGATCGGGTCGTCATGGCTGGTGGGACGGGAGGTCTCTAAGGACCCGCCCTGATCGATGGCCACATCGACGACCACCGCCCCCCTTTTCATCAGCCGGAGCATCTCTCTGGTCACCAGAACCGGCGCCTTCTCCCCGACCAGAAGCACTGCCCCCACCACCAGATCCGCCTCGGCTATCGTCTCCCGGATCGTCCGGGGGGTGGACATCAGGAGGAAGCAATTGCTCGGCATCACATCGCTCAAATAGCGCAGCCGCTCCAGGTTGTTGTCCAGGAGATAGACTACAGCCCCGAGTCCGCAGGCGATCTTGGCGGCATTGAGGCCCACGACCCCGGCGCCGATAATGGTAACCACCCCCGGTTTCACCCCGGGCACCCCGGCCAGAAGAACCCCGCGGCC
>JBBIJM010000058.1:0-15856 GCA_037445955.1 Syntrophobacterales bacterium | reverse complement strand
ACCGATCCCGTGGCCAAGAATCCCGGGGCCTCTTTCGGCCTGGCGATGGTCTTTGTCCTGCTGACCTTCGGCGGCTGGAATGAGGCCGCTTATATCTCCGCTGAGCTCAAAGGGGGAAAGAGGGATCTGGTGCGGGCTCTTTTGTGGGGGATCGGGATCATTACCGCAATTTACCTCCTGGCGGGCTGGGCCTACTTAAAAGGGCTGGGATTTGCCGGCATGGGCGCCTCCGAGGTGGTGGCGGCTGACCTGATGCGCAAGGTCGCAGGCGGCAGCGGCGCCATATTGGTAAGCCTTCTTATCGCCGTTGCGGTCTTGGGAACGATCAACGGCACGATCTTCACCGGGGCCAGAACCAATTATGCCGTAGGCCAGGATTTCGGAATCTTCTCCTTTATGGGAAAATGGCAGGGGAAGAACAATACCGCGGTCAACGCCCTGCTGTTTCAGGGGATTATCGCCTCCCTTCTGGTACTCCTTGGCACCTTGACCCGCAAGGGCTTCTCGACGATGGTTGATTACACGGCCCCTATGTTCTGGTTCTTCTTTCTCCTTACCGGCATTTCCCTTTTCGTGCTGAGATTCCGAGAACCGGAGGTGGCAAGACCCTTCCAGGTGCCCTTATATCCGCTGACCCCGTTGCTTTTCTGTGCCGCCTGCCTCTACATGCTTAGGGCCAGTCTCCTTTATACCGGGATCGGGGCGATGCTGGGGGTTTTCGTATTTCTTTTGGGCGGCCTGCTCCTGCTGGTTTCTTATTACCTCGACCGGCTCAAGGAAAGAAATATCCCGGGTTGAGAGGAAGGATAAAATCAAGCCTTTAACTTTATTATAAGGAGGAAAGATTATGGGTTCTCGATACAGGCTAACTAATTCTTGCAGCAGGTTGTCCATAAGTCTCCTGGTCCTTTTCTTCTGTTTGGGTATTTCAGCCCAGGCCCTGGCCCAGAGGACACCGGACGTGCATTTCGTGCCGACCCCGATGGAGGCGGTTATGGAGATGCTGCAGGTGGCCGGGGTGGGTCCCGGGGATGTGGTGTATGATCTCGGCTGCGGAGACGGCCGTTTTGTCATCAACGCGGTCCAGAAGTTCGGAGCGAAAAGGGGAGTCGGCATCGATATCGACCCGGTCCGGGTCAAGGAAAGCCGGGAAAACGCCATCTCCGCAGGGGTGAGCGACCGGACGACATTTTTTCAAGGAGACCTCTTCGAGTCGGATTTCCGGGACGCCTCCGTAGTGACCCTCTATCTCTTGCCTTCTTTGAATTTGAAGCTCCGCCCCAAGCTGTTTAGAGAACTGAAACCGGGCAGCCGGATCGTCTCCTATGCCTTCGACATGGACGATTGGAAGGCGGACGTAACAAGCCGGGTCGGCAGCAGCAGCCGCTACTATTTCTGGATCCTCCCCGCGGACGTGGCGGGAACCTGGGATTTGACCGTCGCGGCCCCGGCCGGGCCTGCCTATACCCTGGATATCGCCCAGAAGTATCAGCAGATTAACGGAAACGCCCTGGCCAAGGGGAAGCCCATAATCCTGGCAAGGCCTGAGCTGCGCGGTGAACGGCTGAGTTTCTCCCTTCAGGACGAGGTTGGCGGGCTGAAGGTCACCCTGTCTTTTGACGGGGTGGTAACGGGCAATCGGGCCGCAGGAGAGGTGCTGATCGAGGGCGGCCCCCAGGCCGTGCGGCACCCCTGGCAGGCGGTGCGAAGACCCTGAGCCGGGGGATACAGGATCAGGATAAAGCCCCCCACCGGGGGGTACGCTACAACTCTCTTCACCGAACGGCTGTTTTCCGGGCAATTGAAAAGGAGGATTGCCCGGAAAGACCTGGATGAGCTTTGAAGTCTGATTTTGTCATTTCGACCTTTATTCTCTGTCATTTCGACCGCAGGGAGAAATCTTAAGAGGAAAGGATGCCTGCGATAATCGAAGTCTCGGAGCTGACCAAAACCTACGGCGCCTTCACCGCGGTGGATTCCATCTCTTTTGAGGTGGCCTCCGGGGAGTGTTTCGGCATTCTGGGGCCGAACGGCGCGGGAAAAACGACGACGATCCGGATGCTATACGGCTTCTCCCCGCCTGCGAAAGGCACCTTGCGGGTGTTCGGCCTCGAGATCCGGGAGCATGCAAGAGAGATAAAGGCCAGGGTAGGGGTTTGCCAGCAGGAGAACAACCTCGATCCCGACCTGACGATAATTCAAAATCTCCAGGTCTATGCGAGCTACTTCAATATCCCCGCCGCGCCGGCCCGGAGGAAGGCGGAGGAGCTCCTGGAATTCATGTCCTTAAGCCAGAAGAGAAATGCCCGGGCCGTCGAACTCTCCGGGGGGATGATGCGGCGGACGACCCTGGCCCGGAGTCTCATCAACGATCCAAAACTTCTGATCCTAGACGAACCGACCACCGGCCTCGACCCCCAGTCCCGCCACCAGGTCTGGGAGCGGCTAGAGGACTTAAAAGCCAGGGGCCTCACCATCCTCCTGACCACCCACTACATGGAAGAGGCCGCCAGACTCTGCGACCGCCTTTTCATAATGGATCACGGGCGGATCCTGGTCGAAGGGAGTCCTGCCGATTTGATAGAAAAACATGTCGGCCGGGATATTCTTGAACTTTCCCGCCCGTCTGCGGAGCTGCGGCGGGAGGTAAAGTCCTGGGGCCTCCCCTATGACGATCTGGGGCAGAGGATCCTCGTTTACGGAAGCGACAGAAACGGCCTCTACGGAGAGCTCCGGAAGAACGGCTCGCTGCCCTCTTTTCAAATGAGGATGGCGACCCTGGAGGATGTCTTTTTGAAATTAACCGGCCGGGAGCTGAGGGAATGATCACCGGACGATTCTTGCGGATCTGGCAGCGGAATTTCACCGTTTACCGAGAGACCTGGCGGATCAACTTCCTGCCTCCGATTCTGGAGCCGCTCTTCTACCTCTTCGCCTTCAGCCTGGGCCTGGGCGCCCTGGTCGGCTACCTCAAATACGGCGGGGAAGAGATGACCTACGCCCTGTTTATCGCCCCGGCGCTGCTTGCCATCAACATCATGCAAAACGCCTTCTTCGAAAACACCTATGCCTCTTTTGTCCGCATGTACTACCAGAAGACCTTCGACGGGATGATGGCCACCCCCCTCACCCTGGAAGAGATAATAACCGGCGAAATCGTCTGGGGGGCGACCAAGGCAACCCTGGCCACGGTGTTAATGCTTGCGGTGATAAGCCTCTTCGGGCTGATCCGCTATCCCTCGGGCCTGCTCATCATCCCCATTGCCTTCTTAGGCGGCCTCTGTTTCGGCGCCCTGGGGATGTACTTCACCGGTATCGTCCCTCATATCGAGATCTTCAACCTGCCCATCTTCCTGATCATCACGCCGATGTTCCTCTTTTCCGGCACCTTCTTTCCCCTGGAGAATCTTCCCCCCTGGGCGGGGGATCTCGCTTCCGCCCTGCCCCTTACCCACCTGGTCAAGCTCACCCGGGCTGCGGCCTATGGCCGCTTCGATCCTTCCCTTCTGTGGTCGGCCGGGTATCTTTTCGTCTTTCTTTTAATCTTTTTTCCGCTGGCGCTGAAAAAAATGCGGCGGCGGTTGATTAAATGACCGGGCAGGAACCTCGATTACTTGGCAGACTCGACGTAATCAACCACCACCTTCGCCAGGGTCTGGACAATGCCGGTAAACTTCTTTTCGTCTTTCTCAAGCAGGGTCATCCTGAAGCCCGGCAGGGAGGTAAAAAACGACGTGAGGGGAATCACGCAGATCCCCGTCGCCCCCAGTAGATAATAGACGAATCTTTTATCATAGTCGATCTTGGCCCGGACGAGATCCTCGATATGTCTCCGGATGTCTTTCTCTGGGATCGCCAGGTACTGCCGGTCGTTCAACACGGCCTCGTTGAACACGGCGGTCAGGTAGAAGGCGCCGTTGGTCCTGTTGACGATGAGGTAGGGAACGTCCTTCAAGATGTTGTAGGCCAGATTCGAGAGCTTCTCGTAGTGCCTTACCCGGCAATCGAGATACTCCCGATAGAGGGGATGGGTCACGATCCGGGGGATGGCCATCTGGGGAAGGGTCGTGGAACAGACCTCGGACATCTTCTGGTTTAAGATCGCGTCTATGTAGCGGTCGAAGGCCTGGTCCCTGCCGGAATTGTAAACCTCCATCCAGCCGCAGCGGGCGCCGGGCCAGGGAAACACCTTGGAGATCCCCTTCAGGCTGATCCCGGGCACGTCGCCTATCACGTCGGAGAGCTGGGCGGTTTTCTCGCCGTTGTAAACTATCTGGTTGTAAGTCTCGTCACAGATCACAAACAGATCGTACTCCCGGGCGATCTCGACGATCCTTTTGAGGGTTTCTTCGGGATAGACAAACCCGGTAGGGTTGTCGGGATTGATCACGAGAATCCCCACAATCGCCTTGTGGCTCTTCACCTTCGATTCCAGCTCCCGGATATCCGGGGTCCAGTTGCTGTAGGGGTTCAACCGGTAGGTATTGGGGGGGAAGGAGGCATGGAGCACCTCGGCCAAAAGATGGGTCGAATAGGTGGGCTCCGGCATGATCACCCGGGCATCCACGCTGATCGAGCTGTATGATCGGGCGATGGCGTCGCCCAGGCCGTTGAAGAAGATTATGTCTTCCGGGGAGATCTGCGCCCCCCCCCGGGAGTTGACCTGGTCGGCAAGGAATACCCGGGTATCGTAAACCCCCTTGGTCGGAGAATAGCCGAAGGAACGGTCATTCTGGAGGATATCAAAGAGCACCTCCTTTACCCATTCCGGGATCTTTTCCCCCTTGTTCACCGGATCCCCGATGTTCTCCCAGACAAGCTCGATCCCGTATTCCTTGAGCTTATCGGCGACGGTCACGATATGGCGGATCTCGTAGACAAGCCCGCTTCCCCTTTTGGCAATGTCGAATCTCATAAAAAATCACCAAAGAAAAAAACGCTAACCAGGAAATCCCCTGTCCGAAGGGAACCTCGAATCGTTCCTCCTAGAGATCGGCTGAGGCATCCAAACCCTTGAGCCGGGGGATCACGTAAGGCCCCTCCTTGAGAAAGGCCAGGGTGGCCTCCCGCCCCCTGGCGCGCAATCTCTCCAGGGCAAAATCAACGGCCCGTTGAAGCATAACCTGAGCCTTTTTCCCGGGGGATCCCGTCTTTCCTTCCTCGAGAAATCTGTAGCCGCTGAGCCCGGGGAGAATCCCGCTTTCCGCCGGGGTGATATTGGAACTCACGTAGATCAGCCCCTCTTCCCCGACCTTTCTTAAGACCTTGCCCCACATCTCCGGCTCCCACTGATCCTTGGTAAACCGCCAGTGGGGGCTTTCCAGAAGCTTGAGGTAGCCCCCCGCCCCCTGCATTTTCAACAGATGGAGCAGGGTTTTGTATTCGGGGCCGCCGATGGGCTCGACATCCCGGTTATCGGCGACCAGAACGATCACGCCGCCCTCTTTAACCACCGGCAGGGCATTACAGGCCGCCTTGGCCGCCTGATAATGGTTCCGGCCGACGTAGCCGCCGTGGGTCAAGACAATGTCAAAGGGATCATCCACCTCGACGGAAACGAACTGTTTGACAAAGTCATACGCCTTAAGGTGGGCCTGCTCAAGATCGCCGGCAAAGACCGCCAGAAGCCGCATGTCCTTATCCAGACAGACGTTTACGATAAAATCCACCCCGACGGTTTTCGCGATGACCAGGGATTCCTCGTGGCAGGGATTACCGTCGAGGATGAGGTTGTCCGCGTAAGGGGATTCCAGAAACTCCGGGCTGTGGAATTTCTCGATGGTGCGCTTGTCCACGAGCCCCGGGCAGACCGCTTTCCGCCCCCCGGAGACGCCGGCCATAAAATGGCTTTCGACCAGACCGGTGGCGATCCTCAGATCCGCCGTGTAAAAAACGCTGTTTACGTAGACCTCCCTCCCCCTGCCCGATTTGCCTACGCAGGCAAGAGAGCCTTCGTCTTCACAGTCGTGATCGACGATCCGATAACCCGCCGTCACTTCCGGGCCGAACATATGGAGTTTCTCTTCGCCGGTGCTCGGGCGATGCATCCCGTTGCCGATGACGATCGCTATATTCTCTCTCCTTAACCCGGCCTTCTCCAGGCGGACAAGCAGGGGAATCAGGATCCCCTCCTCCCCCCGGTAGGGCACCGGCCGGGTAATGTCGGAGACGGTAATCGCCGCGACCAGCTCCCCGGGACTCTTCCCCTTGCCTCGGACGATCTCCTCGAGGGGGGGGCTAGACAGGGGAGAGGAAAGGGCCTCTTCGACGGCCTCCCGGGGGCTGTTGACCGGGGGCATGTCTCTCATGCTGATTTCAACGCAATTCTCCGGCACCGCGATTTCGAGAAATCCCTCACCGAATTCAACCGATAGTGTTTTTCGGTTCATCCTGTCTTCCCCAGTGTTTTTAGCCGTCGTCTTTCAACACTCGCCTGAAGATCAATCCCCAAGGTCGCCTGAGGCCTGTCCCCCTCGAATCTCAATCGGCGAAAACGGCGCCGGTATGAGCCGACTGGACGAGCTCGGCGTACCTCTTCAAATAACCCTTGAGCTCCTTCCGGCGCGGCGTCCACCTGGCCAGTCTCGTCTCCATCTCTTCCTCGGAGATAAGCAGGCTTAGCCTCTTGCCGGGGATGTCGATCTCGATCATATCCCCTTCTCTAACCGCGGCTATGGGCCCCCCTTCCGCCGCCTCCGGGGAGATATGGCCTATCGCCGCCCCCCGGGACCCGCCGGAAAAGCGTCCGTCGGTGATCAGGGCCACGTCCTTGTCGAGTCCGACGCCGATGATCGCCGCGGTAGGGGCGAGCATCTCTCTCATCCCCGGGCCGCCCTTGGGACCTTCATAGCGGATCACCACCACATCGCCCTTGTTGATATGTCCCTCGAGGATCGCCTTCATCGCCTTCTCCTCCTCGTCGAACACCCGGGCCTTGCCGGTATGTCTGAGCATACTGTCATCGACGGCGGTTTTCTTTACCACCGCCCCCTCGGGGGCGAGATTGCCGAAGAGCACGGCGAGCCCCCCGGTCTCATGATAGGGATTCTCCAGGGTTTTTATGAACCGGGGATCCTTGATGTTCTTGTCCTTGATGTTCTCCCCCACCGTCTTGCCGGTTACGGTAACGCCCCCGAGATGAAGCAATCCCCCCCGGTTCAGCTCGTTCATCAGGGCCGGGATCCCGCCGGCCTGGTGCAGTTCCTGGAGGTAGTGGGGTCCCCCGGGGGACATGTTGCAAAGATGCGGGGTGCGGTCGCTTATGGCATTGAAATCCCCCAGGGTGAGGCTTATCCCGGCCTCTTTGGCGATGGCCGGCAGATGGAGGGAGGTATTGGTGGAACCGCCGAAGGCCATATCCACGGTAACGGCATTTTGAAAGGCCTCTTTCGTGAGAATATCCGCGGGCCGGATATTACTTTTGACCAAATCCATGATCTGAACCCCCGTCTTCTTTGCCAGCCTGATCCGGTCGGAAAACACCGCGGGGATCGTGCCGTTGTACGGCAGGGCCAGCCCCAGGGCCTCCGAAAGGCAGTTCATCGAATTGGCCGTAAACATCCCGGCACAGGAACCCACCCCGGGACAGGCGCAGGTTTCCGCCTCCCTCAGTTCTTCGAGGGTCATCTGGCCTATCTTGGTTTTCCCCACGTACTCAAAAACGGTGATCAGATCTATCGATCTGCCCTGGAATTCCCCGTGGAGCATGGGCCCGCCGCTGATTACCATCGCCGGAATATTGAGCCTCGCCGCCGCCATGAGCATTCCCGGGACAATCTTGTCGCAGTTGGGGATGAGGATCAGCCCGTCGAAGGGATAGGCCATCGCCATCAGTTCGACGGAATCCGCCACCAGCTCCCGGGAACAGAGGGAATATTTCATCCCTTCATGTCCCATGACGATCCCGTCGCAGACCCCGATCGTATCGAATTCAAACGGCGTCCCCCCGGCCATCCGGATCCCGGCCTTGACGGCCTCGGAGAGACTCTTGAGATGCAGGTGCCCGGGAATCAGTTCGCTTGCCGAATTGGCAATCCCGATCATCGGCCGGGCGATCTCTTCGTCGGTAAGTCCCAGGGACTTAAACAGGGACCGATGCGGCGCCCTTTCCAATCCTTCTTTCATCCGGTTCGATCTCATAAGCCTCTCCTTTTACTTAAATGTTTTCTAAAGAATATCCCGGAGCAGGCTTTCGCAAGTAGGCGACAGCCTCACCCTTAAATCCCTGATGACGATGGCCTTCTCGCCGCAAACCCCGGCACAGGCCTCGCAGCCGACGCAGGCGGCCTCATTTGCCACCGCCGCCTTGCCCCTCCTCATCTCCAGCACCGAAGCACTGCACAATTCGATACACCCTTCGCAACCTCTACATAGGTTTCTGTTGAGTTCAGGTTTAAATGCCATTTCGCGCCCATCCCCCCTGCCTGCGAAACTGCCGGGACCACTGCCTTTACTTCCCCGGCGGAAGGTGAATTTCATATACCAAGGCCGATTTACCGTCAATATAAAAAAGGCCGGGATAAGCCCAAGTCCAAGCCCGAGTACATCCCGCAACCAGCCCCGCCTCCCCGGGGTTGGCGGGGGAAGAAACAATTCTCTGGGTTTTTTTCAAGGGAGAAGCGCCAGGAACCACCCGGTCGTTTCGAGGAACGTAACCGACGGGAAATCTTCTGTTCTTATGGAAATAACGAGTTTTATCCAAGCTCATTCCGGCCGTCGGTTCCCCGGCCAGATCTCTCCGCGGCAGTTGCCCTTTCTGATCTCCGTAATAACGCAGGCCAGGGAGAAAACAGGATTGGCAAAAACGGTATAAGCCCTGCCCACCTGGTACCTTTCATGGCAATCGCTCCCCCCTACCCCGGGGCAATTTATCCCGCCGGCAAAAAGGATCGCCTTCTCGTTTGCCGCCTCGCTGCTTGCCCCGTTATGGGTCTCCAGGGCATCGATCCCGCCGTATTTCAGGATGTCCAGGCCGAAAGACTCCCAGCCTCGAAACGGGTGGGCCGGGACGCAGATCCCCCCGGAATCTCGAATATAGTCGATAACCGCCCGGGTATCGAGGCGGCGCCCTTTCGACGGGACCGGCCAGGAGTCGTCACCGATCCCGTAGACGAGAAGATGGCCGCTTCCCGTGGAGATCTCGACCCCTCTTAAGACCAGAAATCCTTCCCTGGCCCTGATCCTCTCCACGGGCTCTGAGGCGGCGTACGAATAATGCTCGGTGAAACACACCCCGTCTAAGCCAACCCTGATCGCCTCTTCGATGATCGCCTCCGGTTCGAGGAAGGTATCCTGGGAATACTTGCTGTGGCAGTGGAGATCGATTTTCATCGTCTCCGCCTAGCCCAAAGGGGCTAAAAAAGCAAGGGGTCTAAAAATACCTTGACCGGCCCCGGGGGTGATGCTATCTCTTGGCGAGGTCGTAAATTACGACTACCTCAATTTTTACCCAGCCTTTGGTTCCCGGGAAGATACGGCAGGTGGAAGAGAAGAAGCTCAAATCAGAAACAGACGGCGAGGGGCCAGAAGGGCGCCTGACCAGGGTCAAGTTTGTCATTTTCGGCGAAGAGATGATCGAAAAGGAAGTTAAGCTAAGCGGCAACAGCGGCCGGGTTTATCTCCCCCCCACCTGGGTCGGCCACCAGGTAAAGATCATCAGGATTGACTGATTAGCGCCAGGGGAACCAACCTATGGATGATATCTTGATCAGGAAAATGAACCCGCAAGACTCAAGTGAGGTCGTTCTGATTTACACCGCCATCACCGGCATCGCCGCCCTGGAATCCTCCTTCCGGCGGATCCTGGAAGAACAATCCCTCAAGGATGATTCGGCAAGCTTGGTAGCCGAGATCCGGGGCAAGGTGGTAGGCTACATGGTAAGTTACATCCTGCCGGGCGGGTTCGGTCTGGAGAAAAGCGCCTGGATCGCCATGCTCGGGGTAAATCCTAAATTCATGGGACAGGGAATCGGCGACGGTATGGCCAGAGAGATCTTCCGGTTTTACCGGGAAGCCGGGATCAAGGATATCTACACCTCGGTAAGATGGGATTCGACGGATCTCCTCTCCTTTTTCAAGACCCTCGGATTCGACCGGAGCAACTTCATAAATCTCCACAAAGAACTCGGGTAAAGATTTTTTTGGAACCATTCCCCTGCCCACCTGGAAATGACATTGGTAAAAGCCCCGAAAATATTTTTCCTAAGGTGAAAGCTATGAGCGTGATTGTCGAGATGTCAATATTCCCCCTGGATAAGGGGGAAAGCTTAAGCCCCTACGTGTCGCGGGCGGTGAGGATCATCAAGGAAAGCGGCGTTAAGTTCCAGCTCGGCCCGATGGGCACCTGTCTCGAGGGGGAGTGGGAAGAGGTGATGGCCGTGGTTAACAGGTGCTTTCAGGATCTCAAGAGGGATTCCCGCAGGATCCACGTAAACCTCAAGGTCGATTATCAGGAAGGAAAAGACAACCGGCTGGAGGGTAAGGTCCGCTCCGTAGAGGCCAAACTTTAGCGGCCGCGACCGTGGTCAGCCAAACAGGAGATTGGGCAGCCAGAGGGCGATCTGGGGGAAGAGAAAGACCAGGGCAAGCCCGATCATCTGCAGGATCATAAAATCCGCCATCCCCCGGTAGATGTCGGCCAACTTCCACTCCGGGGCCACGGCCTTGAGATAGTAAGCGGCCATGGCCACCGGCGGGGAGAGGAAGGCGGTCTGGAGATTGACCGCAACCAGGGTGGTAAACCAGAGCAGATCGAACTTCAATTCCTGAACCACGGGAAGAAAGATCGGCAGAAAGATATAGACGATGGCCGGCCACTCCAGGGGCCAGCCCAGAAGGAAGATCACCCCCATGACCATCGCCATAAGGGCCAGGGGAGGGATATCCAGGGCCAGGAGGGACTGGGCGATCATGGTGCTGGTCCCGAGCCGGGTGAAAACCGCCCCGAAAATATTCGAGGCCATCCCAAGAAAGAGAATCATACTGGAGGTCTGAAGGGTTTGATAGACCGCCTGCTTCAGGGTGGCCAGGCTGAGCCGTCGATAGGCCAGGGCCAGGATGATCGACCCCGTCGAGGCCATCGCCGCCGCCTCGGTAGGGGTGGCCATGCCGAAGAGGATGCTTCCCAAAGCGGCAAAGATGATGAAGCCCATGGGCAGAATCCCCGAGAGAAACTCCGCGAGAATCTTCCTTTTCGAGGTCAGCCGCTCCTCCGGCGGCAGCGGGGGGCCGAGCTCCGGCCGCAGCCGGCACCTGATCATCGTATAGGCGATATAGAAGCCCGAAAGGAGAAGCCCGGGAATAATCGCCGCGGCGAAAAGCTTGATCACCGAAACCCCGGCAATGGGACCCATAACGACCAGCATGACGCTCGGGGGGATCAGGATCCCCAGGGTGCCGCCGGCGGTGATGGTCCCGGCGGAGAGCCTTACGTCATATTTACTTTTAGTCATGGCCGGCGCCGCCATGATACCTATCACCGTAACCGAGGCCCCGATGATCCCTGTCGCCGTGGCAAAGATGGTCGAGGTCAAAAGCACCCCCAGATAAAGAGACCCCCTGAGGCCGCCCAGCATGAGCTGAAACGAAGAGAAGAGGCGCTCCATCAGGCCCGCCTTCTCCAGCAGGTGCCCCATAAAGATAAAGAGGGGCACCGCCGCCAGGGTCTCCTCCTTCATCATGCCTATCGTCTGATAGACCATCAGGTCAAAGACCCGCCCGCCGAAACCGAGATAGCCGAAAACGATGGAAAGGACAATCAGGGTAAAGGCGATGGGAAATCCGGCGAAGATCCCCGTAAGAAGGGCAATAAGCAGAAGAATCCCCAGATATTCAGGGCTCATGACTATCCCCTTGCAGCACCGTTTGGAGGCTTTTTAAGAATTCCGACAAACCCTGGAGCACGAGGAGCAGGGCCGTAAGGGGGATCACGGTCTTGAAGGGATAGATCGGGGGCCGCCAGGGACTGTAATCGGACCTCTCCAGGATGATCCAGGAATGGACCGCCGCCTCAAGGCTCGCCAGGAAGAAAAACAGCATCCCCGGGAAAAAGAGAAAGAGATAGGAGATCAGGTCGATCCAGGCCTTCTTTCTCGGAGAAAACCTGCTATAGAAGATGTCGGTGCGGATATGGCCGTTTACCCTGAGGGTATAGGCGGCCCCGAGCATAAAGAGGCTCCCGTAGAGCATATAGGCCACGTCATACGCCCAGACGGTCGGCGCCCCGAACCCGTAGCGCGCCACGACCTCGTAGGTGAGGCTTGCCACCAAAGGGATGATGAGCCAGGCGACGATCCTTCCTGACGACTCCCCCAGCTTATCGAATATATGTATGACTTTAAAACAAACCTCCAGCAATCTCTTTTCGGTCAGAAGGGGCATCTTTAAGTTAATCTAAACAGTTAAGGCAGGGAAGGCCTCAACGGCCGTCCCCACCTTCTGGTGTTTATAAGGAAATCTTACCCTGGTTTGCAAACAACTACGGCTTTATCACCTTATAGGGGTTAACCCCTTTCCAATAATAATCCGCAATCATCTCGTAGGGCGGGTGGGATACGGTCCTAAAGGGGACCATCCTCCTGGCCCAAGCCCTCTGGGAGGCAATCACCCTGCCGAAAAAGGGACTTTCCTTTGATTTTCGTTCGGCCAGCCTATCCCAGGCCTTAAGCATCTCCAGGAGCATCTCCTGAGATGTCTCGACGATGTGGACCCCGTGTTTCATCACCATGGTGTCCATGTCTTTTACGTTCTGATCGAGGTGCTTCAAGGAGAAATGGAGGGTCTCGGCGATGCAGGCGGCCCGAACGATGGCCTTGAGATCCGCCGGCAGCTCTTCCCACTTCTTGCGGTTAATGAGAAACTCCATATTCCCCGTGGGCTGGTGGATGCTCGGCATATGGAAATACTTCCGGACCGTGTGAAGGCCGATGGACATGTCGGCGCTCGGGGAATGGAATTCGGCGGCATCGATGACCCCCCGCTCCAGGGAGGGAACGATCTCACCGCTGGGCAGGATCACCACGGACATCCCCATTTCCCGGAAGAGTTCCGCCGCCATGCCTGCGGTTCGGAATTTGACCCCACGGAATTCCGCCGTGGATTTCAGGGGCTTTCGGAACCAGCCCAGGGGTTCCGGCGGGTCTATGGAACTGGGGAAAACCACCACGTCGAATCTCAGCTCCTTCTGGATGAGCTCGTTATAGAGATCCATTCCTCCGCCTATGTAAAGCCAGCTCATGTAATCCTCGCTCCCCATCCCGAAGGGGCCTCCCCCTGGAGAGCCGAAGAGGGCCACCGCCGGGTGCTTGCCGCCCCAGAATCCCGCCCAGCCGTGTCCCGCATCGAGGACCCCCTTGTGGACCGCGTCGAGGACCTCAAAGGCCGGAACAATGGCCCCGGCCGGCAGCAGCTCGATCCTGATCCGGCCGCCGGACATCTCCTCGATCCGGGCCGCCAGATCCCGGGGATTTACGTATTCATAGGCCCCGGCGGCAAAGGCGCTCTGCATCTTCCAGGTATAAACCTTAGGCTGGGCGCAAACCGGCAGGGGATAGATCAACGATCCCATGATAAAAGATAACAAGACTATAATTGCGCCCTTTCTCTTCATTCCTGCCCTCCTTGCAACTCGAAAATATCTTCTAAAAAGCCGAAACAAGACTTGTTCCTGAGTTCCAGGAACCCACCTTTGAGCGGGGCTTCCTGTACTATTTCTTCCTGTTTTTGTCAAACCATTTATGGAAAAATGGTCACCATCCGCCGTAAAAAGCCTTGCCCGTCAATCAGACCTTGACACCAGGGAATTTCTCTTATACGAGACAAATAACCGATTCAATCGGCGATCGGATTTATTTCAGGGGCACCGTCGAATACACCGGAATCAGAGCCAAGGTTAATTAAACGGATAATTTCAATGGATCTCGATCTTAAATTATCCCTGGCAAGGAAGAAATCAAGAAAGATCTATCTCCTGTTTTTCAGCCTGTCCGTTCTCTTACCTTATCTTCTGATTATTTATCTGGTTGATCATCACCTCCTTCCCCAACTCACCCCACTTCAAGGGAAAACCGTTTTATCTTTCTTTTACCTTGGTCTTGCCCTGGTGATTATATTGCCTCTCCTGGGTTTCCTGCTGGTCTTCAAATGGTATAAAACCTTCGAAAATATGACCTGGGGGATAATAGATAATTTGCTTAGCATCTCCAAAGGAAAGGGCGATTTTGGCCGGAGCGCCGTCTCGCCTGAAGCAGGCGGCGAGATGACGGATCCCGTGCCCGCGGGAGAAGAAAACGATGAAATCATAAGCCTCGTCCGATCCTTCGACAAGATGCTGATCTCTACGGCAGGTCAGCTTAAGGAGGGCAATCGTCTCCAGGACCTTCTGGCCAAGTTTCTCGACGTCTCCTCCAGCCTTACGGCGGAACTCGATTTCGACCGGCTCTTCCCCATGATCATCAGAAAAATATCCGAGGTAATGGAGGCCGAGCGGACAAGTCTGTATGTCCTCGATTGGGAAGGCCGGGAGATCTGGACCAAGGTGGCCGAGGGAATAGACGAGATCAGGATTCCCCTGGGCAGCGGCATCAGCGGGCGGGTTGCCGAAACCGGAGAAATGATCAACGTGGCCGATGCCTGGGAACTGCCCTACTTCGATCGTTCCTTCGATGAAAAGAACCGTTTCCGCACCAGATCCGTTTTGTGCTTACCCATTAAAAACCACGAAAGAGAGATCATCGGGGTTCTCCAGGTGATCAACAAGAAAAGCGGGGATTGTTTCTCCCGACAGGACGAGGTCTTCCTGCGGGCCCTTGCCTCTCAGGTGGGGATCGCCCTGGATAACTCCCTGCTTCTAAACGAGATTATCACCTCGTTCACCAGTTCGATCAGCACCCTCTCGGCCATGGTGGACGCCAGGCATCATTACACCGCGGGCCACTCCGAGCGGGTTATGGAATACTCCCTGGCCATGGCCGGGGAATTCGGGATGAATAAAAACGACTTGGAGGCGCTTAAATACGCCGCCATCCTTCATGACATCGGCAAGATGGGCATCCGGGACGAGGTGCTGACGAAAAACGGGCCTTACAACCTGGAAGACCGGGAGGAGATGAAAAGCCATCCTCTTAAAACCAGGCGCATCCTGGATCAATTCCACTTCCCCCGTCATCTGAAACGGGTGCCGGAAATAGCCTCCCTGCACCATGAAAAGTTGAACGGCTCCGGCTACCCTTACGGCCTCAGTGCCGATCAAATACCCCTGGCGGCCAGGATAATCGCCGTGGCGGATATGTTCGATGCGATAACCTCCAAACGGGATTATCCTAAATATACCGAGGACAAGACCTTAAGCCACGATCCGATGCCAATACCCGTTGTAGTGGATTTATTGAAGAAACTCTCCGGGATCGAATATGATCCGGACGTTGTGGGCGCCCTGATGGCCCGCCTGACAGAAATCCTCCTTAAGTTTCGGGGCTGTCATTTTTCCCCCCAATACGTCGATTCCGCCCTTCGCCAGGATTCTTGAGCCGCCCCTTTCCCCCGCTTCTTTTCGGCTTACCGCCTCTCCAGGAAGGCCCGGCCCTCGGGCGAGCCAAGCCAAGGCGATACGTTTATACTGTCGTCGTTATTTTTAAAAATGTACCTCTCGTCAGGCCGGGCGCTTCCCCACCAGTTGTTCTGGGCGTTGATCCGAATGGTTGAAAAGGCCTGGATATGGGCAATCTCGTTATTCAAGAAATTGTTGTTGTTGATGACCGGACGGGAAATCCCGACCGCCTTGATCCCCCCCTCCCCTCTATTGTTCTCGATGGTATTAAAGGATATCCTGGGCGCCGCGTCGTTTCGGCAGAAGATGCCG
>JBBIJM010000057.1:0-16032 GCA_037445955.1 Syntrophobacterales bacterium | reverse complement strand
CTCGATCTCCTCTATCGGCCCAAGATAGTCAAGACCGCTTAAGTCAATGAGATATCTCCGAAAATCCGCCAGTTCCCCTTGAATTTCCGCCACCACCCCAATCACCTTCTCTCCTTTGGCCAAAAGGGATAAATCCTGATCCGACTTAACCGGAATCATCCTGTTCTTCTCGGCCAGAGCCTTGAGGGAAGAACGCAGCCCGGAGATATCTCCTCTGGGCAGGGCCCCCAAAACGGGAAAGGGCAGGGTCTCAATCCTCTTATAAACCCTCCTCTTTTCCATCTCTCTTAAGAGGGGAGAACTCAACCGGTGGCTCTCCAGCTTGTTTTTAGCGGCGGAAATCCTCCCCTCGTAAGCGGAGACAGCCCGCAAGTGGGGTATTATCCCGAAGGCGAGGTAAATGATGAGCCCGAAGGAACACACGCCAAGGTAAATAACGCTCTGTTTTGGCAATTTCATGGGCCGTCTCTCAAACGGGCTACTTGATGTTCATCAAGACCTGAAACTCAAGGGCCTCTCCTCCTTTGAGCTCCCCCCTCATGGTTTTCCGGAGGTTGGCGCCTCCGAAAAGCGGAGAGGAATTCAATTTAAGGAGATATTCCGCAAGTTCCCTTTCCTGATTTTGAGGATCGCCTTTGACCATTCCTTCCAGGACGACCGTCCCTTCTTTGCCGCCCTTATCGGCCTGGACATCGCCGCCGGCCGCCGGTTGCGGTTTTGCCCCTCTGGCGGGGGGCTCCTTGGCGACGATTTTCACTTTAACAAGACGAATATCAGCCGGCGTCAACTGGGTCAACTCGGAGATCAATCCGAGAACCAGGTGCCGGTCTCCGTAATTCAACGCCCTGTCGTTGCTCTTTTTTAACGCCGCAAGCTGATTCATAAAAACCTTTTCGTCCATCGATTGCGGATACCGGCTCAATTCATTTTCCAGCCTGGATAGGGTCTCCCTCTTCTTGGCCGCCGCCTGGCCTAGATAGAGGTAAAACAGGGTACAAAGGGCTACCAGAGAGATAAAGGCGATGAAGACGAGCCTGTTGATCCTGATCACCGCCTCCGCCTCCGCCTTATCCTTATACGTGTAAATGAGATTAGGCGTATAGGCGCCCCCGGAAAGGGCAAGCCCCAGGGCCAAAACGAAGGAAGACCTCTCCCCATCCTCAGGCACCGAAGCCTCATCCAGCCGGCCGAAAGGATCAAGAGCCTCCACCTTCATGCCAAGCTGTCCTTCGATGTAGGAAAATATTTGCCCGGAGAGGTTCGCTCCGCTTATGAGATAGGTCGAAAGGATCCGGTCCTGGCTTGAGGTCTGGGTTAAATGCTCGAAAGTCCTCTGGACCTGCCAGACGATCCGGTCAACGGCGGGACGGATCATATCAAGCAGTTCTTCCGACGTCAATTTCCGAGGCAACCCTCCGGCCCTTTCGCCGGCCGATCCGCCCGGAGATGTCGGCCCTGCGAGAAGTCTCTTGGCCTCTTCGATCGAGATCGAACCGTTAATTTCCCCCGCTTCCGTTTTCTTTGGGGAGACGGATTGCGATTTTTCCGCGTACCCTTCGATGACCGCCTCGATCAGGCTCAAAAACCCGGAGCGGATGTTTCTCGTCAGCACCAGGCTTCCCCGGTCATAAACATCAATCCGGCTGAAATCGTTTCCGATGCAGATTGACGCGACCTGACCTGCGGCCGGATCGGCCAGTCCGGCGCGAAACAGATTCTGGACGGCGAAAGAAGCTATGGTGACTCCCGCCGGAGGCCAGCCTGCATTTGAAAAGATGTTTCTCATCTCTTCCACTTCCCCCCGCGGCGCGGCATAGATGAGAACGGCCAGTTTCGCTATCCCCTGATCGTAAACCTCGCCCTCGATCTGGTAATCGAGAATCTGGCTGGTTTCATCGAAATCCAGTTCTTTCCTGGCGCTCCAGAAAACGACCCCGGCCAGCTCCCTCCGGCCTACTTTGGGAATCAGGATCCGGCGCATTTCTACATTCGCCTCAGGAATCGATACCCAGAGATCCACCGCCCCCGGGGTGGCGCAAAATGTCGCCAGAGACTTTCTAAGAAAATCGGGAAACTCGGGGGCCCCCTGTCTTATCCCGTCCGGATAGGGGATGGCGCGATAGTCTTCTATCCTCTTTTTCCCCGCGGCCCCTTTAGTCTTGAGGAGATAGAGGGCTTCCTGACCGATTTCCACCCCGACTACGGCCTTACCCTGCCAATATCTGAAACGGGCAAGGCGGCTTCCCTTCACCCCCAAGACAGAGCCCTTCAAAGAAGAGGCCGGCGCCGGAACTTCAAAATCCTCCCCGGCGGACTCCTCCTTTCTGCGAATGATGTCCAGAAGCCTCTCGGTCGATGTTATTTCGTCGAGCCTGGTCACAAAAGCCGCCCTTTGGTAAGCCTGTTTCTCAAGGTCATTCTCGCCTTCTCAATCAAAAAGCCAAAATCGGCAAAACCCTGACCGGAAAGCACTCCCGCCGCCCCGCCGGCCTGGGGGCGGCCCGACTCAACACCTACTTTTTTTCCAAACCCTTGTCAAACACTATCGGGGCAGTAGATCCCGCTCCAGAAGACCCGGCCCTCCTGCAAATTAGTTCAGAGGGTTGGGCTGTGAAAAATGTCATTTCGAAGGGCGTAACCGACGAGAAATCTTGCCTTTGAGCGGTTTTCAGATTTCTCATTTTGTTCGAAATGACAAAGATACGGTCGAAATGACAAAATTATCGGTTTTTCAAGGCCTTCGGTTCATCAGTCCCAATGCGCCGACTCACTTTGGCTCTTCCCGGGATCCGGGAAATCTTTCGATCTGGGATATCAGATATTCGAGATCTATCTCTTCGTCAATCTCCAGTTGATGACCCGCCGGGGCCTGGGACGGGGGTTTCTTGAATCGGTCTCCCCCGGCTTCCTCCCCTGCCAGGGTCATATAGACAACATCCTGAATTGCATCGGGATCGATCAGGGAAGACCGGTGCTCCGGCTCTTCCGGATCCGTTCGGCGGGACGGCCTGAAGGGATTAAGAACGGTCTCCCGGGAATTGAGATATTCGGAGATGTAGCGTTCCAGGGAGAACATTCCCTCGCTCTTGCCGGTATGTATCGCCATTTCGAGCTGGGCAAACCTGTTCTCCCGGATAATACTGCGGATCGAATTCGTCCCTTTCATGACGGACAGGGCGGGCACTCGAAAACCTACCCTTTCCAGGCGGATGAACTGCTGAACGATCACCCAGGAAATGGTCGAGGCAAGCTGGTATCTTATGGCCGTCTGTCCTTCGCCCCCGGTGGAGGCGGTGATCCGGTAAACGGCGTCCTCGACATCGTTGGCATGGAGCGTAGCAAGGACAATATGACCCGATTCCGCCGCACTCAAGGCCAGCCTTATGGCTTCCGCCTCTCTCAGCTCGCCCACGACGATGACGTCGGGATTTTCCCTCAAGGCATCAAGAAGGCCCTGTTTAAAGGACGGAACATGAATGCCGACCTCCCGTTGCTCGATGAAGGCCATCTTCCCCTGGAAGCGATATTCGACAGGTTCCTCCAGGGTTATAATATGCGCCGGTCTTGTCCGGTTCAACTCCTCGACGAGGGCGGCTATGGTCGTTGATTTCCCCGATCCCGTCGGGCCGCAGATGAGGACAAGCCCTGATTTGAGATCCTGAATCTGCCCGAGAGACGGGTGGAGATTAAGAGCGGAGAGGCTTAAAACGGCCTCGGGGAGGAGCCGGATGGCCAGACTCAGTCCGCGGACAGTTGAGAAGACATTGATTCTCAGGCGGGTTCTGTCTACGGTCAACGCGAGATCCACCGACCACCTTTTCCTGAGCATCTGGGCCTGACGGTGACTTAAGATCCCCGCAACAAGGCCGTCTATCTCCCTGGGATGCCAGGGAGAGGATCTGTCGAAATTGATCACCCCTTCCTTCCGATAAACCACAGGCAGGTTGCCGGTGATATGAAGATCGGTGTAGCCGCCGGCTACGGCAGAGGCTATGATATCCTCAAAGCGTTTCATCGGCATAAGATGAGACAGCCAACTGGCAATAACAAAAAAGGCTTCCAATCGGGGGACAGGAAGCCTGGGGCCATAACCTGGGTTTATAGGGTTTTTTCATCTCGTTGCCGACCTCTCCCCTTCACACCGCTCTAAATGGAGGCGGCATCCGGATTTGAACCGGAGAATAACGGTTTTGCAGACCGCTGCCTTACCACTTGGCTATGCCGCCTTATATCTGGAGCGGGCGAACGGATTTGAACCGTCGACGTCCACCTTGGCAAGGTGGCACTCTGCCGCTGAGTTACGCCCGCTCATTGGCAACTTTTGCGGCGCTTCTATCTTAGATTTCTCCTTTTGTCAATATAAATTCTATAAATTCTAAAAGACCCCTGACCCATGAATTGTTAAGAAATCTCTTGACAATTACCCTTCATCGTATTTTAGTTTATGCAAGAAAACAGTCACCCGAAGGTCCTAAGAAAGGAGAAACCCGAAAGACATCATCTTCCGCCAGGCAACCAACAGGAGAGGCCGCAAAACCCAAGGCCCCATCTTCCCGGAGTAACTCTCTAAAAAACGGCTTACCACGAAGAAAAGAACAGCCAGTCGAACAGACCAGGAAGTCTCGATACAGATTGACTCTAAACGGATTTAAAGGAGGGAACAATCATGATCAGGACAACAGGAGAGTTCTTTACGAGATGGACGAAAAAATACATGCCCGAACCGTTTCTCTTCGCCCTCATCTTAACCTTTCTCACCTTCCTCCTCGGTCTTATATTTACCAGAACCGGCCCTTTCGAGATGATTCAGCATTGGTACAAGGGATTCTGGGAGTTGCTTGCCTTCGCCATGCAGATGTGTCTAATCCTGGTAACGGGCTTTGCCCTGGCTACCGCCCCGGCTATAAAGAGGGGGCTCGACGCCCTGGCCCGGCTTCCCCGATCAAACGGCGGGGCGGTCTATCTCACCGTCCTGATCGTCATCCTGGCGGGCTACATCAACTGGGGGTTGGCCCTGGTCGTGGGGGCGATGTTTGCCAAGGAGGCAGCCACCCAGGGGTATCTAAGGAAGATCCCGATGCATTACCCCTTGCTCGGGGTCGCGGGCTATCTCGGCCTTGCCATCTGGCACGGGGGATTTTCCGGCTCCGCCCCCCTGCTTGTGGCCACCCCGGGCCATTTCCTGGAAAAGCAGATCGGACTTATTCCGGTGGGCCAAACCCTCTTCAGTCCCCTGAACATAGGTATTTTCCTGGCAATGATAGTCATCCTCCCTTTCCTGGTTAAGGCCCTGGCCCCGGCGGAGCGGGACATGATACCCATCGACCGATACGATCCCTCCCTTCTTGAGGGCAACGGGAAAGAGGAAGCTGTCAAAGAAGAAAAACAAACCGTCGCAGACCGGCTGGAAAACAGCCGCCTGATAACCTACCTGGTGGTGATAGCCGGAGGGATCTTCATCGTCTCCCACTTTTACGCCAAAGGCTTTGACTTAAACTTAAACATAGTCAATTTCATCTTTCTTACCGCCGGGATGCTTCTCCATCGCACCCCGATCGCCTACGTAAAGGCCATCACCGAGGGAACCAGGGGGTGCGCCGGGATCATCATTCAGTTTCCCTTCTACGCGGGGATCATGGGCATGATGAAGTATTCCGGTCTCGTCGCCGTGATCGCCGGCTGGTTTGTAGCGATCTCCACCGAAGCAACCTACCCGATCTGGACCTACATCAGCGCCTGTATCATCAATATCTTTGTCCCTTCCGGAGGAGGTCAGTGGGCGGTACAGGGACCCATTGCCGTCCAGGCCGCCCAAATCCTCCAGGTCTCGATACCCAAAACCTTGCTCGCCGTGGCCTACGGGGACCAGTGGACAAACCTCTTTCAGCCCTTCTGGGCTCTACCCCTGCTCGGGATCACCCGCCTCAAGATCAGGGATATCATGGGCTACTGCATAACGATCATGATATTAGGCTTGCCAATCTACATACTCCTCTTGCTCCTGCTGCCTGCCTGATTGACCTGGGCCGGGGTTTCCCCCCGGCCCATTTTCATGAGGTTTTTTGATACACTCATATTTTTGTCGCAGACCCTCCTCCCTGGGTCGATGTCTTTGAGGCGGTTGAACCGGCCTCACTTACGGCGACATATCAATTCAAAAGTTGCATTACCTAATCAAATGTTATAAATAGCTGGTCTTGTTTTTAATGGTTTAACTTTTTTAAGTTTTACCGTTACTTACAAAGTGACGGCCAATGCGGTGGCGATATGGAAAGAGACCGGCAAGCCTTGATCAAGGATTTACAGAACCGATTTGAAAAGATTAACCGGGAAAGCGAGATCTCCATTCTGGAACATTGGAAGGGGATGCTCGACCGGCTCGCCTGCGCAAAACCCGAAGGGGTCGCCGCCCTGCAGATGCAGATAAAGAAAATAGCCGACATGATGGCCAATAGAATTGGCTATCTCAAGAAGCAGACATGAGAGAGATTGCGAAATTTCTTTTCGAGGCGGGAATGCTCCGGAAGACGCCCCGGTCAGGATTTCAGTTCCTGGGATCGGGCAGTGAGTCCGTCGCCGAACACGCCCTCATGACCCTCTTCATCGGTTATGCCCTGGGTCAACTGGAAGGGGACATCGATCTGCTTAAAATCCTGAAACTCTGTCTGTTCCATGACCTTCCCGAGGCCCGCACCGGGGACATGAATTATGTGAACAAGAAATATGTCTCCGTAGACGAGGATAAGGCCGTAAAAGACCTTGCCTCGCCTCTGCCCTTCGGCGATGACCTCAGGGATCTGTTCCGAGAGTTTAAGGAGCGCAAGAGCCGGGAGGCCAGGATCGCCCACGATGCCGATCAGCTTTCGATGATCGTCCGGCTGAAAGAATGCGGCGATCTCGGCAATAAATACACCGACCAGTGGATTGCCTTTATTTTAAAGAGGCTGGACACGGAAAAAGCGAAAGAGCTCGCTGAGGGGATCCTGGCTTCGGATTCGACGGACTGGTGGTTCGAAGACAAGAGCGATTGGTGGGTGAACGGAGAAAAGAAATAGCCGGGCCGTCCCGCGGATTGGTCAGTCTGTTTGTCACCACAAAATCCTCCGGCCAAAAAAGAATGAAGACGAACCGGGCCCTGCCGCAAGCAGGCTCCGGTCTTAAGGAGCATAGATGGCAACAAAAAAATACTTAAGAACAAAAGACACCTATAGAAGGAAGAGCAAGAAAACGAAAAGGAGGTTTTACCTTTATCTCATTGGTCTTGTTTTCGTGGGTTTCATCTTTCTTTTTTTCCTCACGATCTTCGACCAGATATTTCAACCTCTTAACAAGGGAGGGGAAAAGAGAGCCGAAAAAGTGAAGGTTACCGTTTATTTTGCCGATGAAAGCGAGCGATTTCTTCTCCCCGAGACAAGATATGTAAACAAAGAAACCGCAGCTCTCTCTCAAGCGAGGGAAATTATTTATGCCCTTCTGGACGGATCGAAAACGGGCAAGGTCAACACCTTCCCGCCCAACGTGTCCCTCCAGGATATCAGAATCGAAAAAGACACGGCGCTGATCAGTTTCGACGAGAATCTGGTGAAATCTCATCCCGGCGGAAGCTCAAGTGAAATGACGACCGTCTATTCCCTTGCCAATTCCCTCATTGCCAACATCCCGGCCATCAAAAAGGTCAAGATCCTCATTTCCGGCCGGGAGACGCCCTCTTTGAAGGGGCACCTTGATCTCCGCCATCCTTTTGCCTTCAATAAGGAGTTCATCTCCCCGGTGACGGCGGGAGAAAAAAAGGAATAGCGCCTCAAGGAAACCCCGATGCCGCCAAGATCCAAGATATCCCTGATGAGAAACATCGGCATTGCCGCCCACATCGATGCCGGCAAGACTACCGTCACCGAAAGAATCCTTTTTTATACCGGCAAATCGCACAAGATGGGCGAGGTCCATGACGGACAGGCAATCATGGATTGGATGCCCCAGGAACAGGAGCGGGGCATTACCATAACCTCCGCGGTCACCAACTGCCTCTGGTCGAATCACGAAATCCATCTCATAGACACCCCGGGCCACGTCGATTTTACCATCGAGGTGGAACGGAGTCTCCGGGTTCTCGACGGAGCGGTGGTAGTATTCTGCGCCGTCGGGGGGGTGGAACCTCAGTCGGAGACCGTTTGGCATCAGGCGGACAAATACAGCGTCCCGAAGATCGCCTTTGTGAACAAAATGGATCGCATCGGGGCAGATTTCCCGGGGATAATCGCAACCATGAAAGAACGGTTCAACTCGGTCCCCCTGCCGATCCAGATCCCTTACGGAGCCGAAGCCGGTTTTCAGGGGGTAATCGATCTGATCCAGGGGAAACTGATCCGCTGGGAGGATGATACCCAGGGCGCCTCCTACAACTATTGCGACATCCCGGCCGAATTTGCCGCTCAGGCGGCCAAGGGCCGGGAAGAAATAATCGAAACCATCTCCGAATGGGACGATGAAATCGCCGAGCAGTACCTGGAAGGATCGGATTTCACCGAAGGCGAGCTGATCGCCGCTATAAGAAAGGCCACCATCTCTCTTAAGGCCGTTCCCGTCCTCTGCGGGGCGGCCCTTAAAAACAAGGGGATTCAACCTCTCCTCGATGCGGTGGTCAACTTTTTGCCCTCCCCGGAGGATGTGCCCCCGATCATGGGGATAAACCCGAAAACCGGTGATCAGGAAACCAGGATGAGCCGGACCAACGCCCCCCTGGCCGCTCTGGTTTTTAAGATCGTTCAGGACGAAGGGAGAAAGATAAGCTATCTTCGCATCTACTCAGGCCAGATCAAGGCCGGAGAGGAGGTTTATAACGCAACCTCCGGGAAGAGGGAAAAGATCGCCCGCCTCCTCAGGATGCACGCCAACAAGAGGGAGCGGGTCGAAAAGGCGCAGGCCGGGGAGATCGTCGCCGCGGTAGGTCTGCGGGAAGCCTCCACCGGTCAGACGATCTGCGACGAGTCTCATCCGATCCTCCTTGAGGCGATTGAGCTTTACGAGCCGGTGATATCCCAGGCCATCGAACCTAAAACCCCGGAGGATCAGGAGAAACTGGCCGTGTCTCTGGGCAAGCTCATGGATGAGGATCCCACGGTCAAGGTTAAATACGAAGAAGAAACCGCCCAGACGGTAATCTCCGGGATGGGGGAACTTCATCTGGAGATCCTCGTGGACAGGTTAAAAAGGGAATTCAACACCCAGGTGAATGTGGGTAAACCCCGGGTGGTCTATCGGGAAACGATCAGAAACCGGGTCGAGTGCGAAGGGCGGTTTGAAAAGGAGCTGGGAGACAGGCGCCATTTCGGCGAGGTCCGCCTGCTTCTCGAACCGGCCCCGGTAGGAGGGGGCAATGAGATTGTCAATGCCCTGCGGCAGGAGAACTCTTTGATCCCGGAGGAGTTTTATCCCGCCATCGAGGCGGGGATCAGGGAATCCTTGTTCAGCGGGGTCTCAAGCGGTTATCCGGTGGTTGACGTCAGGGCAACCATCATTGGCGGCTCGTTCAGGGAGGGCGAATCATCCCCGCTGGGTTATAAGATGGCGGCGGCGGGAGCCTTCAAGGACGGATGTCTCCGGGCGGAACCGGCAATCCTCGAACCGATCATGTCCGTCGATATAATAACGCCCCAGGAATTCATGGGGGAATTGATCGGGGATATCAACTCCCGGAAGGGGGAGGTTCAGGAAATTGTCCCCAAAGGCCCGATCAGCGAAATCAAGGCCCGGGTGCCCCTTAAGTCCCTATTCGGCTATTCCACCGACATCCGTTCCCTCACCCAGGGGAGGGCCGTTTTTACCATGCAATTTAGAAGCTATGATAAGACCTAGCCCAAGGAACCGTTATGTCTGACAAGCCTGAAGGCCCAAAGAAGACTCAAGGGGTCCCCCTGCTCGACCGGGATAAGCTTCTAAAGAGTATCATCAAGATCAGCGCCTTTCTTACCTCCCCTACCAGGTTAGACGAAATACTCAAAAACATCCTCGATGAGGTGGTCGATACCATCGGATTCGACCGGGGGATTATCCGCCTTTTCGACGAGACGAAACAGTACCTCGAGGCAAAGGTCGTGAAAAACTATAGCCGACAGGAGGCCCAGAGAGCCTTCTCGGTAGCCCTCAACTTGAGCCTTCACGATTGTATCGCCACGAAGGTGGCGAGATTGGGCGAGCCTATCGCCGTCGAAGACGCCTCAACGGACCCCAGAATCTCCGATTACGACCGGTTTTTGACCAAGATCCAGGATCACGGTTCATACTTCTGTTCCCCTTTGAAAATAGCCGATGAGGTCATCGGAATCATCGCCGTCTGGTCCCATAAGGAGACCCGCTTCTATCGCGAAGAAATCAATCTCTTTCTCGCCTTTGCCAAACACATCAGCATAATCATCCACAGCACCAGGCTCTTCGAGAAGAACGCCGAAAAGATCCGCCAGATGACCCTCCTGCAGGAGGGGGTCTCGGAAATGAACCAGAACTACAGCCTTGACAACCACCTCCACAATATCCTGGTAGCCAGGGCCAAAGATATCGCCCGGGCGGACCGGGCCCTGGTTTACTTCTGGGATATCGAGAAGGACCGTTGCCTGAGAAACGACGGAGAACAGATCCGCATCGAGGACAAAAGGGCCCTGGATCACGAAACAGAACGAAGCATCATCAGGCCGGCAATAGAGAACAACGAGATTGTAACGAGGCAGGGCGAATATGAGTATCTGTCCCCGATCTTTCCCGAATTGAAGCAGGATCTGGCAATCCCCCTTAGCATCAAGGACAAGTTCAAGGGGGCCTTATATCTGGCCAGGGCGGCAGGCGGCTATTCCCGGGAGCTGATAAACATCCTCGACATTCTCGTTACCAACGCGGCCACTTCCTACGACAATGCAATCATGCACTCCCTCCTTTCCCTGGAGGCCCAGACCCTGAAATCGGAAGTCAAGAAGCTCAAAGAAAGGGAGGATATCCTCCTTGGGTTCCACAATATCATCGGAAAATCGGAAAAGATGCGGCAGATTTTTCATCTCGTAGAGAAGGTTGCCGATCATAACACGAGCATCCTGATCCAGGGAGAAAGCGGCACCGGAAAGGAGCTGATAGCCAGGGCCATCCACCGGCAGAGCAACAGAAACATGAAGCCCTTTGTCAGCATCAATTGCGCCGCCATCCCGGGAAACCTTCTCGAAAGCGAGCTCTTCGGTTATGAGGCGGGGGCGTTTACCGATGCCAGGAAAAGAAAGATCGGGATCATCGATTCCGCCAACGGCGGAACCTTTCTTCTGGACGAAATCGGCGATATGAGCATCCATCTCCAGGCCAAATTCCTAAGGGTTCTGGAAGAGGGAAGCCTGAGGCGCCTGGGGGGAACGGAAAATATCCCCATTGATGTCCGCTTCATCTTCTCCACCAACAAGGAGCTCTCCAGACTCGTCACTGAAGGAACCTTTCGGGAGGATCTTTTCTACCGGATCAGCGTCGTTCCGATAACCATCCCCCCCCTGAGGGAGAGGCCCGAGGATATTACCTCCCTTGTTCAGCATTATCTCGAGGAATTCAACAAAAAATTCAAAAAGAATATCCGGGGGTTGAGCTACGACGCCGGATTCATGCTCAACAATTATCCCTGGCCGGGAAATGTCCGGGAACTTAAGAACATCGTGGAGAGGATCATGATCCTCAAAACCGATGGAACGACGATCCTGACGCACGACCTGCCCGCGGAGATAACCGCGAGGAAATCAACCATCCCGATCAACCTCCGGGAGGGCGGCCGGCTTATCGAAGTTCCCCCAACCGGTCTGGATTTCTCCAGGGTCACCCAGGAGATCACAGCCGAGATCAAAGGGAAAATCATCTCCGACGCCCTGGATAAAGCCCGGGGCAATAAAACCAAAGCGGCCAAATTGCTGGGCATATCCCGCTACAAGTTGATTCGGGAACAGAAAAAGAAGGCCCCCGGCTAAAAACCTTGAAAAGAGCCTTGAAAAACCGCTTGTCATTTCGAAGGCCCGCCCCTGTCATTTCGAACGTCCCCCCTTGTCATTTCGACCGAAGTGAGAAATCTTGCTCCTCTGGCGCTTAAAGATTTCTCGTCGCTTACGCTCCTCGAAATGACAGGATGGGCAATTAAGTATCCTGTTAGAATACCTTTGTGCTTTTTCTGCACATCAGTTTTTTTATAATAAAACCGCTTCCATAAGAAGTTTTTCCCAACCCCCTCCTTCCCCGGCGGGGTCTTATGTGCTTAGGCTGCACTCTGCCGCCCCCCGGCGACCTTTGTCTCCGGAGGTCTCAGGGCAAGGGAAATGCTCGTCTCCGCTGATTTCTCTAATCCCGTCATCCTTTGCAAATCTGGCACTCATTGTGCAACTTCAATGGCAATGGCAAAATCCGGCTACGCAACCAGCGGCCGCGAAGATTTCCAGGCAGGGTTAGCAGAGATCGAGGGAATGCAAAAAGATCGGCCCGGTGAAAAAGCCCCCCTTCTTAACGAAGGAATCGAGGATGACGAAGAGAAACGGGAGACCGAATACAGCTTCTTCATAGATAAGACGGCCCCTCCCTCTCTATCCCGGGGGGCGGGGAAGAGAAAAGGGAACCTGGAGGCTCCGGCGAATGAAAGCGAGATTTTTTTTCTTTCCCATCCAAAACAGGGGGAAGATCACTTAAACCCGGTCGGGAAACGGAAAACAAAATGAAAGTTCCCTAAGGACCTTCATTTTGCCTAAATGGTGGATGGTTTTTGGTTCCCTCCTTTTCCATCCACCATTTTCTTATCCTGACTGTTCCCCGGGGATAGCCCTCTTTGAGGGCCTTGAAAAACCGATGAATTGGTCATTTTTTATTCAGGGATTTTCAGGGAACCGATCAGTTCGGCGATGTCGTTTAGGGAGTGTTTCTCAAGGTAATCCTCGATCCCGGAAACGATCTTCACCGCCGATTGAGGATCAAGGAAGTTGGCCGTACCCACCTGGAGGGCCCGGGCGCCAACGATGAGGAATTCCAGGGCGTCTCTGGCGGATACTATACCCCCGATCCCGATAACCGGCACCTCAACGCATCTCACTACCTCCCAGACCATCCTTACGGCGACCGGTCTTATCGCCGGCCCGGAAAGGCCGCCGGTTGTGTTGCCCAGAAGGGGGATTCTTTTTTCAACATCCACCGCCATTGCCTTGATCGTGTTGATCAGGGATACCGCATCGGCCCCCCCCTCTTCAACGGCCAGGGCGATTTTCGTAATATCCGACACGTTCGGGGAGAGTTTGACAATTACCGGCAGGTTCGTGGTGCCCCGGACAACCTTCGTCACCTCCCTTGCCGTATCCGGCTCCGCCCCGAAGGCAAGCCCCCCTTTTTTAACATTAGGGCAGGAAATGTTCACCTCCAGGGCCGAAACCCCGCCGGCGGCATTCAATATCCCGGCAACCTCCTCGAACTCTTCCAGGGTTTCTCCGTAGATATTGGCGATCACTGGAACGTCAAACCCCCTTAAGAACGGGAGCTTTTCCGCCACAAAGGTCTTCACCCCGACGTTTTGCAGACCGATGGCATTGAGCATCCCCGCCGGTGTCTCGGCGATCCTGGGCGGCCGGTTTCCACCCCGGGGATGCAGGGATAGTCCCTTCACCACCAGGGCGCCAAGACTATTTAGATCCAGGAGAGAGGAATATTCCCTGCCGTAACCGAAGGTTCCTGAAGCGGTCATAACCGGATTCCTGATCACAAGTGAGCCGCCGATATTCACCGCAGTCTTCGGTTTTATGCTCAAGACAAACATCCTCCCGTAAAGAAACGGAAATGTTCCGCCGCGACCCCGCCTCCTGGATCGCTACCAGACAATCTCCCCGATTTCGAATACCGGTCCGTCGCAGCAGACCCGGCGATAGAGGTCATCCTCACCTCGTGCCTCAACGGCGCAGCCGAGACAGGCCCCAAGACCACAGGCCATCCTTTCCTCCAGGGATACCTGACAGGAGACCTTATAAGGACTGATCAGTTCGAAAAGACGGCGTAGCATCCCCCTGGGGCCGCAGGCATAGAAGACGGCCCCCTGTGCTGCCAGACTCTCCAGGTCCTCTTCGAGAAGGTCGGTAATAAGGCCTCGCCTTCCTTTGCTGCCATCGTCGGTAGTCAGCATAACCTGGCACCGCCTTTCGATGACTGCTTTGCCGATGATTTCCCCGGCAGTTTTCGCCCCGAGATAATAACGGATCGATCTGGCGCCCGCGGGGCCTTTCGTGTACTCTTTGAGCAGATAGTTAAGGGCGGCGGCCCCCATCCCTCCCCCGATCAGGACCAGGGTCTTGGCCTCGGGGAAGATATTAAACGGCCTTCCCAAGGGCCCCAGGAGCGAAAGTTCCCCGCCTTTTTTCAGTTTGGAGAAAAGGCCGGTCCCCCGTCCGACCACCCGATAGACGAAATCGAGGATCCGGCCCTGATGATGACAGTCATAGACCGAAAAAGGCCTGCCCAGGAGCGGATCGAGCCGATCGTTCAATCTGATGAGAAAGAATTGACCCGGCCGGGGCTTGAGGAATGGTTCCTCGAGGATCAGCCGCAAGTGATAGTGTTTCCCGGCCAATTCCCTGTTGAAGATTATCTTCCCTGAGTTCTGCATGTCCCTATCGGTATCGAACGGATTGAAAGCTTGTGCCTAATGTCATTTCGATAAGCGGAGGCTGCCACCCGGTCGTTTCGAGGAGCGTAAGCGACGAGAAATCTTTAAGCAGCCGAGGATCAAGATTTCTCGCTTCGGTCGAAACGACAAAATCAGCAATACTACAAAGGTCTCGGATTTTCTTCCGATTCCCGGTAGCTCGGGGTTGATCCCTTGAGGGTTCGTCAACCGGGCTTCCTGCATTCGCCTTCTTTCTTTATCAGATATCCTTCGGGCTATTCAAGGGATTTGCAAAGCGGGGCCAAGTTCAGCGGTCTGGTTTAATAGCTCCTTGCTTATCCGGCGGATTTAGGTTATAGACAAAACCCGATAGCCGGGTCCCGTGCAACGACGGACTGCAAACCCCGTCAGGTCCGGGAGGAAGCAGCGGTAGCGGAAACCGGCGTGTGCCGCGGGGAAGCCTGGCTATCATTAATTTACGAGTTTTTCCTTATATGTCAGCAAATACCGATTACCTTGTCCTGGCCCGGAAATGTCGCCCCCAGACCTTTGAAGATGTCCTCGGACAGGAACATGTCACTAAAACCCTGAAAAATGCCATAAGCCAGGAGCGGATACCCCATGCCCTTCTCTTCGGCGGCCCCCGGGGGGTGGGTAAGACCTCGGTGGCCAGGATTATGGCCAAGGCCCTGAATTGCGAAAAGGGGCCTACCCCGGCCCCGTGTAATGTCTGCGTCAACTGCCGGGAAATCACCGCCGGCTCCTCCCTCGATGTGCGGGAAATAGACGGCGCCTCCAACCGGGGAATCGATGAAATCAGGGAACTCCGGGAGCAGGTATATTTTTCCCCGGTCTCATCGGCCTACAGGATATATATCATAGACGAAGTCCATATGCTTACCAGGGAGGCCTTCAACGCCCTCCTTAAAACCCTGGAAGAGCCGCCTCATCACGCGGTTTTCGTTTTCGCCACCACCGAATCCCACAAGGTGCCCGCCACGATTATCTCCCGCTGTCAATGTTTCGACTTTCGCCGGATCTCGATTAGGCAGATCGCCGATAGCCTCAAGGCCATCGCCGGAAACGAAGGGATCGGGATAAGCGATCGGGCCCTGACCTGGCTTGCCGAATCGTCCGAAGGGAGTCTAAGAGACGCCCAGAGCCTCTTTGACAAGGTGATCTCGTACTCGGGAAAAGACGTCGGAGACGAGGCGGTGGAAGAGTTGCTCGGATTGACGGACAGAAGGTTTCTCTACCCCCTTGCCCTGGCCGTTTTAAAGAGGGATGCCGCCCTTTGTCTTAAGATCCTGGAAGACGCCTTTTTTTCCGGGATTGATCTCTTCAACTTCTACGGGATGCTGCTTAAGCACTTTCGCAATCTCTTGCTCGTC
>JBBIJM010000056.1:0-16642 GCA_037445955.1 Syntrophobacterales bacterium | reverse complement strand
AAGAAATGGAAATATCCCTTTGAAAATATTTTCCAGGGGAACCTGGGGGGCGATCCCCTTGATGACAAAGACATTCACCCCGACCGGCGGGGTGATCACTCCCATTTCCCCCAAAAGGACGATCATGACCCCAAACCAGATCGGGTCGAAACCCAGTTGTTTTACAACGGGAAAAAATATGGGGATGGTGAGAACGATCAGGGCCATCGAATCCATAAAGAAGCCGCCTACAAAATAGATGAGCACAATGACGATCATGATGGCCATAGCCGGCAACGGCAGCCCTCCCAGCCATTCCGCCAGGACCAGGGGAATCCGGGAAACCGCCATGAAGCGGCCGAAAATGATCGCCCCGGTTATTATGAAGATAACCATGCTGGAGGTTCTCAGGGCCTCCTTGCAGGCATGGAAAAAGGCCTCTTTGCTTAATTGTCTTCGGACCAGGCCGATTACGAGTGTCCCTCCTGCGCCGATTGCCCCGGCCTGGGTAGGGCTGAACCAGCCTAAAAACAATCCGCCGATCGCCAGCAGAAACAGGATTAAGGTCTCTATGAGGCCTGAGGTAAGGCGGATCTTTTCTTTTAGAGGGGTTTTCTCGCCGGGAGGACCGATCTCCGGATTACGCCGGCAGAGGATGGCCACGGTGACGGCAAAGAAGACGCTGAGGATTATTCCCGGCAGGACCCCGGCGATGAAGAGTTTACCGATGGACTGTTCCGTCAGAAACCCATAGACGATAAACACGGTGCTGGGGGGGATAAGGATCCCGAGGGTGCCCGCTGCGGCCACGGTACCCGTGGCCAGGGTGTCGTCATACCTGTATCTCTTCATTTCCGGCAGGGCGATCTGGCCCATGGTCGCGGCAGTTGCCGTGCTAGACCCGCAGATTGCCCCGAATCCGGCGCAGGCGAAAACCGTGGCGATGGTGAGCCCGCCTCGGAGATGGCCGAACCAGGCGTAGGTCGTCTTATAGAGCCTTTGACTGATCCCGGAGGCAAAGGCGAAGGTTCCCATGAGGATGAACATGGGGATGACACTCAAGGGATAGGAGGAAAAGGTGTCGAAGATGTCCCTGCTTAGCACTCCCAGTGCCGCTTGAGGATTCGTAAGGACGGAAAATCCCACGAATCCGACCAGGGCCATGGCAAAGGAGACGGGCATTTTCAGGAGAAAAAGGATGATAAGCACTAGGATGCCCAGTACCCCGACCATTACAGGATCCATGTCAGAAAATCCTCCCCAGGGATTTTAGAAGCCGCTGAAGCAAAATCAAGAGTACCGGTAAAGACGCAATCGCGATGCCAAAGGCGAAAAAGTAATAGGGGATGCTGGCGGTGGCGCTGTATTCTCCTGTTTTCCAGAAATTGTAACCTAAGGAGGAAAGCTGCCAGATTATTAAACCGAAGAGGAATATCCCCAAGAGGTGAATGAAGCTCTCCACTATCGCCTGCAGAGGCCAGGGCAGTTTATTTACAAAGAATTCCACCTGGATATGACGGCCTAAAATCAAGGCCATAGCCGCCCCGAAAGAGATCGCCAGGATCTGGGAGAGCATCACCATGTCGATGGCGCCGAAGAGCCGCCAGTGAAATATCTTCGCACCGACGACATCTATGCAGGTTACCGCCATCATGATAAGAAGGCCGTAAACCCCGATTCGCTCAAACCAACTGCTTAAGCCGAGGTTGAAATTTTCGAATCTCCCAGGCACCGTGGGCCCTCCTTGAGACAGGCGGGCGGGGAAAACCCGCCTCCCCACCCACCTGACAGGTTTATCAGGTGATCGTGTTCCTAGCGCGTCATCCTGATTGTCGGCGGGCCCGCTGCCGAAGGAATCCGCAGGGCAATTTGTTTTTTCGTCCAGAAATCGATCCTCTCGCGGATAAACTTGAGCCAGCCCCGCACCTCCGCCTCCGGGAAGCCTCTGTCCACCATCCTTTTTACATAACCCTCGATGACCGGTTCCACCGCGGCCCTGAAGCGGGCCACCTCCTCCGGGCTCAATTCGATGAATTCAATCCCCTTTTCAATCCCGTAATCCCGGCCGGCGAAATCTACCGCGTTCCACATGGCAATGTACTGTTCCTTGTATTCCCCGACCAAGCTATCGAAGATCACTTTGATATCCGCGGGGAGTCTGGCATAGGTGTCCTTATTCATGGCCAGATAGAAGGGAAAGGGATTGGTGATCTGCCAGACGGTGGTCGAGAATTTCACAACTTCGGCGAAACGGAAGGTTCTTAACGTCTCGTAGTTCGAGGCCTCGCCGTCAAGAACCCCCTTTCTCATGGCATCATAAACCTCGGGCATCGGGGTAGGGGCGGGGGTCCCGCCTAAGGCCCGGATCACCTCTCCCGCAATCCCGGGAGCCCGGATGGTGAGACCCCGGAGATCCTCCATCCGGCGGATCGGCCTCTTCGTTGTGGCAATCGCGCTGGGAGGGGAGGTATTCATCCAGAGCACCCGGACCGGATCAAACTCCTTGGGCTGAAACTGACGGTAGAAATCGTTCATTACCTGACCGCTCACCCAGGCGCTGGGATACCCCAGGGGCAGACCGATAGCCTCCATAACCGGCATCCGGCCCGGGGTATAGTAGAGATGGGAATAGCCGATATCCGCTATCCCTTTCGCTACCCCGTCAAAGGTGGCTACCGGGGTTACGAGCGACCCGCCGGCAAAGAAATCAACCTTCACCTGGCCGCCGGTTCTCCGCTCCAGTTCGCGGCAGAATTCCTCAAGCAGGGTGGATTGCATTGCAGTAGGGGGGAAATAGGTGGCGGCCTTCAATCTGACCGCCTGGGCGGAGACCTCGCAGGAGGTGAAGATAGTCGCCGAGAAGACCAGGCAAAAGGCGGCAAGCAAGCCAACTGTACCAATTTTCTTCTGTCTCATTTAAACTCCTCCTTTCTCATTCTTGGGGTTTAAGATTGGAACCTGTCCTAATCCTCCTTTGCGGAAACGGAATCACAGAGATAGAGTCGGTCAACATTGGCTCCCAGTTTGACGGATATTTGTCTGGCAAGGAGGGCTAACTTTGGTCCGTATTCTTGTATCTTGTCTTCCTGGAAAGTCCCCATGACGATGAGGCAGCCGATGAGTTTGTCCTGGTGGGAAAAGAGGGGGGAGCTGATCACATTCACCCCGGGGGTGATTTCCCCCGGGTCTTGAGCGAAACCCTGTTGCCTGCAGGTTGAAAGTTCTTCTCTCAGGCGCTCCGGATCGAGCCTGGCGGGATCCAAATAAAAATGGGCCTTCTTTTTTTTAAGAATCCTTTCCCTCTCCCCCTCGGGCAGAAAAGCGGCGATCGCCTTTCCGTGGGCGCCCAGGGTGAGATGAAAACGATGCCCCTGTCTGACGGTAAAACCGATGTTCTGATTTCCCTCATGCTTTCCTATAATGAGTAAATAATCGCCATCGATGAATCCGAAGAGGGCCGTCCCGTTCGTTTCGATCGCCAGTTGCTGGAGAAACGGGGCCACAACCTGAGGATAGCTGAGATTATTGAGGAATTGTCTAGACAGGGACAAAAGCCCCGAACCCAGGGCATAGGTCTTGGTTTCACGATCCTTTTCGACTAATCCGAATCCCAGAAAGGTGTTGAGAATCGAAAAGCCCTTGCTCTTGCTGATGGCTACCTCTTTACAGATATCGGTGAGTCCCATCTTCTGATGATCGTTTTTACTCAAGCAGAAAAGAATCCGGCAGGCCTGGTCAACCGCCGGAACTACAGGGCGATAGGCTGACTTCTTCTCGGTTCTTGGCTTTTCATTGACGGCCCCCATCGGCAGGACCCCAAAAGATGGTTCTATTTGCAGAACCCTGTTATGATAAGCAGGACGATACTACGAAGATCAATCTGTTTTGTCAATAGTTTTGTTTGAAAAAATTCGTTAAATTTTATTTGCCCGGATAAGTCTAAGAACATCAAGAAAGAGTCCCTTATCCTCCCTCAAGGCCCATCCCGCCTGCACGACATCCGCTGCGGTGTCTCTGTCGATCCGGTCATGAATAAGGCGAGAGAAAAGCGGAGCCGCCAGGGTCATCAGGGATCGCAAAACCGGGAGCCTGCTTTTTACATGCTCAACGAGGATCAATCCTCCCTCAGGCTTGCAGACCCTTTTCATTTCCGCGAGGGCTGAGAGGGGATTTTTTACCGAGCACAAGACACAGGTGGCGATAACGAAGTCAAAATAATCATCCGGATAAGCCAGCCTCTCTACATCCATTTCAACGAAGGTAACCTCCCGGCGCAACTGCCGGGCCCGCTTTTTGGCCCGGGATAAAAAAGGGCCGCTGATATCTATGGCCACCACTTGTGCTTCGCCGGGATAGTAAAAAATATTCCTCCCCGTTCCCACCCCTGCCTCAAGGATGCTGCCTTTAATTCCGGAGAAGGCCGCCTGCCGCACCCGGGCAAGGCCCAGCCGATCCAGGCTTCCTACCACAAGATCGTAAAATAGCCCTTTGAGGCTATAATCACCCTTTTTAAACATCAAAAGAGAGGTCATCTTCCCTCAAGGCCGGTTTACTTCTCGAGACGCCGCCCCAGCCGAGTTTTGACCGGAGGATTTCCAGGTAGTCTCGATGAGGCGAGGAAACCAGGGTGGTGAAGAATCTTGATTTGCAGATATCCACCCTGTCCCCCGGTTTCAAGTCAAAAGATACCTGACCGTCCAGGGTCAGGGTGGCGCCTCCCTCTTCCGCCAGCAGGGTCACTGAAACCAGGACACCTTCGGGAAGGATGACCGGGCGGTTGGTCAGAGTATGAGGGCAGATCGGGTTTAAGATAATCGAATCTTGCTGGGGAAAGACAATCGGCCCTCCCGCCGAGAGGGAATAGGCCGTAGAGCCGGTAGGGGTGGAAACGATCAGGCCGTCGGCCTTGTATGTAGTGAGAAACTTCCCATCGAGGGAGGTCTCCAATTCGATTATTCTGGACATATTGCCCCGGTTGATCACAACATCGTTGAGTACGGAATGAACGGTTTGGTCCTTCTCATTGCTGATGGTGACATCGAGCATCATTCTTCGTTCAGTTCGGAATCTGCCCTCCAGGATCGATTCCATGGCGCCTTTCATTTCATTGAGATTAACCTCGGTCAAATAGCCGAAACCACCGAGATTGATTCCCAATATCGGACGGCTTGATTCCTTGGCGAAACGGGCGGTCCTAAGCAGAGTGCCGTCGCCGCCAAATACCACCAGCAGATCAGACCGGAGAGCGAGCGCGGAAATTTCCCAGCCTGTCCCAATCCCTATCATGCAGGCTACCTCTTTCTCCAGAAAGACATCAATATCCTTTTCTTTCAGCCATCTCATCAGCTCCCTCAGGTGAACCAGGGCCGGCTTCTTTTCCGGATTGGCGATTATTCCAATGGTTTTTATCAACATAATCACCTCGAATCTTCAAACATGGCTGCCATCTATCACATCAACCATCGTCTGTCCATTATTGGGCGCACCGGTAAGGAACACCCCTTGACAATCGGTTTTTACTGGGCTAGATGATCGACAGGCGAAGGAAGCAGGAGGGCTAACCAAAAAGAAAAGAGACAGAAAATGGACAATTCCGAAGTGCTGCCCCAGCATAAATCTATCCTCGACATAACAAATCGAATTCACGAGGCCCAAAACCTAAAACAGATTGTAGTTGATCTCAAGGATTCGATCCTGGGGTTTTTCAATGCGGTCTCGATCACCATCTACGTTGCCGACCGGCTGAGAAACGAAATTTATTCCATGTTCATGGCCGGCTCCCAGCTCAAGGAGATTCGGGTTCCCATTAAAAAGTCAAGTATCGCAGGCTATGTGGCAACAACCGGTAAGGCGGTCAACATTGCCGATGTGTATGATGACGGGGAACTCGCGGGGATAGATCCAGAGATCAGGTTCGACAGTTCCTGGGACAAGAAAACCGGATTCAGGACCGTTGAGGTCATGGCGGCGCCGATCCTCCACAAGAATGAATTGATGGGCGTCATCCAAATCTTAAATAAAAAAGACGGGAAAGGGAAATTCGGCAACCGGGAGCTCACTTTTTTATTGGAGATAGCCTCGGTCCTGGGTGTCGCCTTTTTCAATCAGAAGAGATACGAAAGGCTGCGCAAGACGAGATTCGACTATCTCGTATCCCGGGGAATGCTTTCCCAGGAGGAGCTCAACGGGGTCTGGGAGGAGGCAAGGAAGGATAAAGAGGCGCCGGAAGACTACCTGATCCGCAAGTTCAAGATATCCAAGGAAGATCTGGGGAAATCCTTTGAGGAATACTATCGCTGTCGCTTCATCCAGTTCAGCGACAAGCAGTCGATCCCCGGTGATCTGATCAAAAATCTCAAGAAGGACTATCTCTTAAGAGAGCTGTGGGTGCCTCTGGGACAAGATAACGGCAAGATTCACGTCATCCTGGACGATCCGAACAACATCTTGAAGAGAGATATGATTGAGAGCCTTTTAAAGACCAAATCGATCTTGTATGATGTGGCCCTGCCCGAAGATATCCTCAAGTTTATCAATCATTTTTACCACATCCCCGAGGGAGAGACGTCTTTAAAGGATATCCTGGGTAAACTCGATGCACAGGACGAAGAGGCCCCCGAGGAAAACGGAGAGGTGGTAACCGAATCGGACAGCGTCATTATGCAGCTTGTAAACAAGATCATCAACGACGCATACGGCCGGAGAGCCTCGGATATCCATGTGGAGCCGAACGTGGCCAAGAAGAACGTCGAGGTCCGCTTCCGGGTGGACGGCGACTGCGGGCTCTACCAGACGGTTCCCTTCAGCTATCGCGCCGCCATAGTGTCCCGGATAAAAATAATGTCCAACCTGGACATAACGGTAAAGAGGCTGCCACAGGACGGAAAGATCAAATTCAGAAGGACCGGCGGGGATGAGATAGAACTCCGGGTGGCGACCATCCCCACCCAGGGTGGCGTGGAAGATGTCGTGATGAGAATCCTGGCCAAAGGTGCGACGATGCCTCTTCCCGCCATGGGTCTTATAAAAAGGAATTTTGACGAGATCGTAAAGATACTGGCCAAGCCCTACGGCATGATCCTCGTCGTCGGGCCCACCGGCTCCGGTAAAACGACCACCCTGCACGCCGCCTTGCATCACATCAACACGCCGGACCGGAAGATATGGACTGCGGAAGACCCGGTGGAAATCACCCAGTATGGACTCAGGCAGGTCCAGGTCCAGCCGAAGATCGGCTTCGATTTCGCGGCGGCCATGAGGTCCTTTCTCCGCGCCGATCCCGATGTAATCATGGTCGGCGAGATGAGGGATTTCGAAACCGCCAAGACCGGCGTCGAGGCCTCCTTAACCGGGCATCTCGTTTTCAGCACCCTGCATACCAACAGCGCCCCGGAAACCATCATCCGGCTGCTCGATATGGGGATAGATCCTTTGAATTTTGCCGATGCCCTGCTGGGAATCCTGGCCCAGCGGCTGGTGAGAACCCTGTGCAAGAACTGTAAGGAGGGGTATCATCCGACGGGGGAGGAGTTTGACGAGATTGTCGAAAATTACGGCCGGGACGGGTTTGAAAAGCTCAACATATCTTATAAAGACGACCTGATTCTCTTCCGGCCGAAGGGTTGCGATATCTGCGACAAGACCGGTTACAAAGGCCGGATGGGGATCCATGAGCTTCTCATCGGTACAGACGAGATCAAAAGGCTCATCCAGAAACATGCGGCGGTTGAAGAACTTCGCCACCTCAGCACCTCTCAGGGGATGACCACCCTCCTGCAGGACGGGATAATCAAAACCTTCCAGGGGGTGACCGATTTCAAGCAGGTCAAGCGGGTCTGCATCAAGTAGAAAGCCTTTTTTTCCAGATGTTTATTTTGTTCAGGGCCTCAAGAGGCGTCATATTGAGGGGATCCGATTCCCTTATTTCGTCCGCCACCAGTCCTTCCTCCCCGCCGAAGAGGCCAAGTTGCCCCTGGGGAATCGCCTGGCCGTGCTGGGCAAGCCTGGGCATTCCGGAGGCGTCGAATTCGCCCTTTTCTAAATTCATGAGTATTTCCCTGGCCCTGACCACAACCGACTCCGGCAGGCCTGCCAGGCGGCCGACATGAATCCCGTAGCTCCGATTTGTCCCCCCCGGGACGATCTTTCTTAAAAAAATGATCGTCTCCGACGATTCTCCCACGGCAATATTATAATTTTTTACCCCTTCATTGGTCAGGGCCAGTTCGGTGAGCTGATGGTAATGGGTGGCAAAGAGGGTGCGCGCCCCGATCTTGGCCCTGTCGTTTAGATGCTCGGCTACCGCCCAGGCGATTGCCATCCCGTCGAAGGTGCTGGTTCCCCGGCCTACCTCGTCAAGGATGATCAGGCTCCGGTCGGTGGCGTTCTTGATGATGTTGGCCACCTCGATCATTTCCACCATAAAGGTACTCTGGCCCCGGGCGAGGCTGTCGGCCGCGCCGATTCTGGTGAATATGCGGTCCGCTGCCCCTATCACCGCCTCCTTTGCCGGCACAAAGCTGCCCATCTGGGCCATGATGGAGATTAAGGCTACCTGTCTTATGTAAGTCGATTTACCCGACATATTTGGTCCGGTAATTACCAGAAACCGATTGCCTTCGAGGTCCATAAAGGTGTCGTTCGGAACGAACTCGGGGGCCTGGGAATACTGCTCGACCACCGGGTGGCGACCCTCTGTGATTAAAAGAAGACCGTCCCCGGTCACTTGGGGCTCGGTATAATTATATTTCTCGGCAACCTGGGCCAAAGCCGCGACAACGTCAAAAATAGCCAGGGAGGAAGCGGTCTTCTGGATCCTTTCGATCTGGCCGCCCAGGATATTCCTTATCCCGGTGAATAACTCGTATTCCCTTTCCCTTGCCCGTTCCTTCGCGTTTAAAACGGTGTATTCGTATTCCTTCAGTTCCTGATTGGTATAACGTTCCGCATTAACCAGGGTCTGCTTTCTTATATAATCATCGGGAGCCTGGCCGGTATGGGCCTTACCGATCTCCAGATAGTAGCCGAAGATGTTGTTAAAACCGACCTTCAGGGAATTGATCCCGGTTCTGAGGCGTTCCTTTTCCTCCAGGGAGGCTATCCATTTGCGGCCGTTTTTGACCAGGTCGGTCAATTCATCCAGGGCCGCGTCGTAGCCCTTTCTGATTATCCCGCCCTCTCTTAATGAAGAGGGGGGAGAATCGACCAGGGCCTGATCCAGAACCAACGTCAGATCGGCCAGAAGATCAAGGGAGTTCCCGGCGGCACGGATAAGGGGAGAGTTGAAACCGGAGACAAGCTCCTTGATTTCCCCCAGGGGCTTGAGGGAATCCCTGAAGGCCGCCAGATCCCTGGCGGTGGCGAGATTCATTACGATCCTGCCGCCCAGCCTCTCCAGATCATGAACCTCTTTGAGCAATCTGCCGAGTTTTCCCCTGGCCAGATGGTTCTTTTTCATTTCGGCAACCGCCGTAAGACGCCGCCTGATCCGGGAGGGGTTCTTAAGAGGATTCGCAAGCCACCAGCGGAGTTTCCTTTTTCCCATCGAGGTCGCCGTCTCATCGAGCAGATGGAAGAGGGAGCCTTCGGTCCTGTTATCTATCGCCGTGGAGAACAACTCCAGGTTCCTTCTGGCGGTATCGTCGAGTACGAGATAGTCGGAGGCATCGTGCCATTTGAGTTTTCTCAAATGGGCCAGGCTCGTCTTCTGGGTGTTTTCCACATAACGAAGCAGAGCCCCTGCGGCGGCCGCGGAAAGGGGGTTGCCCGGGAGGTTGAGGTCGATCATTTCCTCGTTGGTCAGATAGCCCGAGAGCAGGGCCAGCGCCTCCTCGGAGGCGAATAGATCCTCGGGGCAGTAATTCACCTGACAGGACTCTCTGTCGGCAAGAAGGACCTTCAGCAAGGCGCTGTCCCGGATCCTCTCCGGAACGATCAGCTCTCTCAATTCAATACCGCCAAGAGACTCGCGATCTTCCTTATGAGACCACCTCAGGAGATAGAATTCCCCGGTCGACAGGTCCAGGAAGGAACCGCCTCCCTGTCCCCCGTCCAGGCTCGGGTAAAGGGCGCCGATAAAAACGTTTTCCACCGTTATGATCCCGTCGGCGGAGGTTATCAGCCCCGGGGTGATAATCCGGACAACCTCTCTTTTCACCACCCCTTTGGCGAGTTTTGGATCCTCCATCTGCTCGCAGACGGCGACCTTGTAGCCACGGTTGACAAGCTTGGCAATGTAGCCGGAGGCTGCATGATAGGGAAAACCACAGAGGGCGATTGAGTCTTGTTTGTTTTTATTTCTCGTAGTCAGGGTGATGGAAAGCTCCCGCGCCGCCAGATGAGCGTCATCAAAGAATATTTCATAGAAGTCCCCCATCCGGAAAAGGACGATACAATCCTTATGCCTCTCCTTGATGTCCAGATACTGCCTCATGGCGGGGGTGTATTCTTCCGTTCCCATCTTTCCTTTTACCAGGGCGGCGAGAGATTTTTCCGAGGGAGAACCTCTCGTCCCTGGTTATTGCTCAGAAACGAGAGGTCTCGCATATTGAAAGGTTCAATATTTGCTCAGTAGTCGTAATCACCCATATCGGGAGGCATTCCGCCGGGCAGGCCCGCGGCGGTTTTTTTCTTCGGCTTTTCCGCCACCATCGCCTCGGTGGTTAAGAGGATAGAGGCAACGGATGCGGCATTCTGCAGAGCGTAGTGAACCACCTTTGTCGGATCGATGATCCCGGCCTTGATCAAGTTTGCATATTCCCCGGCCTGGGCATCGAATCCGAAATCCCCTTTCCCTCCCTTGACCTTCTGGACCACAATGGAACCTTCAAAACCCGCATTGATGGCAATCTGTTTGAGAGGTTCTTCGATGGCCTTTTTGATGACGTCTTTTCCGCATTGCTCTTCGTTTTCGAGCTTCAAATCTCCCGAGGCCTCAAAGGCGCGGATCAGGGCGACGCCGCCGCCGGGGACGATTCCTTCCTCCACAGCCGCCCTGGTCGCATGGAGGGCGTCATCCACCCGGGCCTTCTTCTCTTTCATTTCGATTTCAGTGGCGGCCCCGACCTTTATCACCGCGACTCCCCCGATCAGCTTGGCCAGCCGTTCCTGTAATTTCTCCCGGTCGTAGTCGGAGGTGGTTTCTTCGATCTGGGCCCGGAGCTGCTTCACCCGGCCTTCGATAGCGTTCTTGCTGCCGGCGCCGTCGACGATGGTGGTATTGTCCTTGTCTATGTGAACCCTTTTGCAGGTGCCGAGATCGTTTATCGTTACATTTTCGATCTTTATCCCCATCTCCTCCGAGATGACCTGGCCGCCGGTTAAAACCGCTATATCCTCAAGCATGGCCTTCCTGCGATCGCCGAACCCCGGTGCCTTTACCGCCGCGCCTTTCAAGGTCCCCCGGATCTTGTTTATTACCAGGGTCGCCAGGGATTCCCCTTCCACGTCTTCCGCTATGATCAGAAGCGGTCGTCCCATCTTGACAATCTGCTCGAGGATGGGGATCAGATCCTTCATGCCGCTGACCTTCTTCTCCATCAGAAGGATATATGGTTCCTCCAGATTGACTTCCATCTTTTCCGCATCGGTGACGAAGTAAGGAGAGATGTAGCCCCGGTCGAATTGCATCCCCTCTACTATATCGAGGGACGTCTCGATCCCCTTGGCCTCTTCGACGGTAATCACCCCTTCCTGGCCGACCTTTTCCATAGCCAGGGCGATGATATTACCTATGGAGGCATCGTTATTAGCGGCGATGGTGCCTACCTGGGATATCTCTTCCTTCCCCTTGATGGATTTGGAAAGACCCTTGAGCTCCTCGACCATCCTTTTTACCGTCTTGTCGATGCCTCTCTTGAGGGACATCGGGTTCATCCCCGCGGCAACCAGTTTGATCCCTTCGCGATAGACGGCCTGGGCCAGGATAGTGGCCGTGGTCGTTCCGTCTCCGGCCACATCGGAGGTCTTGGAGGCCACCTGTTTAACCATCTGGGCCCCCATGTTTTCAAACTTGTTTTCCAGTTCAATTTCCTTAGCTACGGTAACACCGTCTTTCGTGACCGTGGGGGCTCCCCAGGATTTGGCCAGAACCACGTTTCGGCCCTTCGGACCAAGGGTGACCTTGACCGCATTGGCCAGGGTATCCACCCCCCGGAGAATCAGGTCCCGAGCGGCCATGTCAAACTTAATCTCTTTTGTTGCCATATAACCTCCTTATGTTTCGATTATCCCGAGAATATCATCCTGGCGCATTATCAGATGCTCCACCCCATCGATCTTGATTTCCGTTCCCGCGTATTTTCCAAAGAGAACGGCGTCGCCTGCCTTTATCTCCATCGGGACCAATTTGCCCGTCTCGGCCCATCTGCCCGGGCCGCAGGCGATAACCTTGCCCTCAAGGGGCTTTTCTTTCGCGGTATCGGGAATGATAATCCCGCCTGAGGTCTTTTCTTCCTCTCCGGTCCGCACGACGATAACCCGATCCCGTAGTGGTTTTAACTTCATCTGCCTCCTCCTGAATTAATAATGAAGGCTTGAGCCATCAATCAAAGGGAGATTCAGGGCTCAAGCCCGTTTTTCTTCTGCTCTCATCGTCTCAACTGGCCTTGATGGCAACCTTTCTTGCTGTTGCCTGGGGCAGTTTCGGCAAGACAAGACGCAAAACCCCATTTTTAATAACCGCCTCTACCTTATCCCGATCGATCTCCTCGGACAGGGTGAAGGAACGCTGATAATCACCCGGGGTAAATTCGGAATAGACGAGCCGGTAATTTTTTCCGTCCGCAGGCTCGACGCTGGCCGTTATGGTGAGAATGTTCTTCTCTATTGTAACATCGACCGATCGCTCGTCGGCCCCGGGCAGATCGGCGATGAGGACGACCACCTCTTTGGTTTCATAAATATCGACCTTCGGCACGTAAACCCTCCCGTTTTTGGTTCTCTCCGGAGACGGATTTCTCGCCGGGGAGGGCGAATTCAGTTCTCTTGATTCTATCATGAGAATCCTCCTTTAATCACAGGTGATTGCAATCTTTTTAGGTTTATCTTCATCGGCCCGGAAGACCTTGATCGTCATCAGACCCCTGTCGTATCTTGCCTCGGCAGTCCCGGCGTTGATCTTGAAGGGAAGCTGCAGCGTCCGTTTGAACGCCCCTTGAAATCTCTCCTGCCTCTGATGGGAAATCCCTTCCGCCGGAGGTTCCTGGATCCGTTTTCCGCTTAAGGTAACCGAGTCGTTGATGATCGACACCTCGAGGGTATCGGCATCTATCCCGGGGATCTCGGAGACGATGAAGGCGTCATTGTCGCCGGCCCAGACGTTAATCTGGGGAAATTCGTCCCGTTCCGCGGGAAAAACGTCTGCAAATAGACGATTCATCTCCTTCTTGAGCCTCATCATCTCCGATTCGGCCTCGGGCCATCTACCCCATCTCCAGATAGTAGGACTTAACATGGCATCTACCTCCTTGTTCTAATTCCATGAGTCAAATTCGTGATCGGCCAATGCTAACAGGTTATTATCATTGACTCATATTCCTTTTGCCGCTAATTTAGTCATGAAATAATCCTTGTCAAGGCCCGTCTTAAGTCCTCCCCAAAAACCGACTTGTTGGGAAGAGAATCTCCTGGTAAGTTAACCCCGCGTCGAATTCTATCGGGAGGTGGCTTCCTTGATTGCTGAAGAACGTCGCTTTGGTCCGGTGTGGTTCCTGCCGGGAGAGGATCGGGGACGCTATCCGAATTGTCATTCCATCTTCCTTGCGGGCCCGGGGGTTCTTTTCGATCCGGCCTCCGATCGCCACAGGCTCTCCCTCCTGAAGGAGGAGGAGCGGGTGAACATGATCTTCCTTACCCACTGGCATGAGGATCATTTCAGGCACCTGGACCTCTTTCCGGAGGTTCCCGTCTGGATTTCCCGGGAGGATGCCCCGGCGCTTTCAGACCTCGAGGTCTTCCTCGATTTCTACGGGGTCGAAAGGGAAGAGAGACCTGGGTGGCGCGGGCTCATAACAGGGGTTTTCAACTACCGGCCGAGGGTTATTGAGAATTATTTAACCCCAGGGGCTATCTTTGATTTCGGCATTGAAACTCTCGAGGTCATCTCCGCGCCGGGCCATACCCCCGGCCATCTTGCCTTCAAGTTCGGTCATACGGGCATCCTTTTCCTCGGCGACTATGACTTGACCCGGTTTGGTCCCTGGTATGGAGATACCGACTCCAGTATCGAACAGACAATCAAATCTCTGAAATTCTTAAGATCCGTCGAGGCTAACCGGTGGCTCTCCTGCCACGAGCAGGGGGTGTTTGAAGAGAATCCGGGAGATCTCTGGGAGGCTTACGAAAATGTCATTTATGAACGGGAGAGGAAACTGCTTAACCTTCTTGAACGGCCGCAAACCCTGGATTCAATCGTAAATGCCTGGATCATCTATGGGAGGCCGAAAGAACCCCGGGAATTCTTTAAGTTCGGCGAACGGGGCCATATGTTGAAACATCTGGAGAGACTGATTAAGGCAGGTTCGGTAAAGCGGGCAGGGGAGTCGTTTGAGCGGGTTTGATTATCTGCGGACAGGCGGGGGCGCCTCAGCCAGGGGAAGAAGCTCGATTTCAAAAAGTTTGGGCCAGAATTTCCCGGTAACAAAAAGCCGGTTTTTCCTTTCATCGTAGGCAATCCCGTTTAAGACATCCATCCTGGCATCCGGTCCGCAGGCGGCCTTCAGACCGGTTAAGTCAATCCACCCTGTTACCTGGCCGGTTGCCGGCGAGATTCGAACGATGTTTTCGGTGTTCCAGATGTTTGCATAGATCTCGCCTTTGATAAATTCAAGTTCGTTTAGATGGTACAAGGCGCGGCCGCGGTCAAATATCTGCAATTCCTTAACCACCCGGAAGGTCTTCGGATCGAGAAAGCGCAACGTTGCCGATCCGTCGCTCATGATGAGGTGGTTTTCGTCGCTGGTCAGGCCCCAGCCTTCGGTCTTATAGGAGAATCTGCCGATTTCTTTAAATGAATCAAGGTCAAAGATAAACCCAATCCGGTTTTGCCAGGTAAGCTGGTAGAGGCGGCCTTTAAACAGCGCTAGACCTTCGCCGAAATATTTGTCTCCTTGATAATGGATCCGCTCTACCCGTCCCGTCTCGAGGTGAACCTTGCGTAATTGCGAATGGCCATAGAGGCCGGTGCTTTCATATAGATAATTGTTATGAAAAATGAGTCCCTGGGTGAAGGCCCGGGTATCGTGGGGGTAGATGTTGACTATTCGATAGCCGAAGCGGGCTGGTTCCCTGTCCTTTGCCCCGGCCGCCGATTCCCGGAAGCCCAAGGTCAGCAGGGGTAAAATAAAAAAGGCCATCAGGGTGCGCTTAAGTATCAAAGACCTGGTCCTCGTCCCTAAGCCGTAAAGCCTATCTCCCTGGCATAGCTTAATTGGCGCCGCCAGGGCACCGACCCATGGGCCGCTGTTAACTTTTCCGCGCCGATAAGTTTTATCGATTCCTCATCAACAGCCACCGGATGGGATCCCCCGAGAAACCCTGCGTCCGGGGCGAGCCGGGGATGACTGCCGCTTAAACAGTCGCATTCGGTGGTAACGTTGATCAATGCGTTAATCAGGATCGTTTTTTCCCTGATCCTGGCCCAGATAGCGGCGGCCGTTTCGATCAGTTTTTCCTGAAAGGTGATCCCGTCGGTTTCCCAGAGGATCCTCAAGGCCACCTCCGGGCAGGAAGCGATACATTGGGCGCAACCGATACAGGTTTTCAAGTTGTATTGCGGATACTGCTCATTCTCCATAGAACCCGCCTGAACCGGGCAGACCTCGACACAGATGCCGCACCGGTTGCATTTCTTCTGATTGAGAACCGGACGGGCCTCGGAATGCATCCGCTGTTTCTGGGCCCGGGAGGCAAAGCCCATGGAGATATTCTTGATCGCCCCCCCGAAACCCGAGGCCAGGTGGCCTTTAAAATGGGAGAAGATAACAAAGCCGTTTGCCTGATTCAGGACAGCGGCCACCTGAACTTTCGGGAAGTGCTTGAAACCGGCTGGAATCTCCAGGATATCCCGGCCGTCTTCCCCGTCGCCGATAAGCACCGGACAGCCCAGGAAATCGGCCGTATAGCCATGCTCGGCGGCGGTATGCAAGGCGGCCGTCCCGGTGCGTCTCCCCCCGGAATAAAGGACGGTGGTATCAAAGACAAAAGGCTCCGTTTTCAGATCTCTGAGCCAGCAGACAACCTCCCGGGCGTAGGCCGGGGACAAATAGCTTTTATTTCCCCGTTCCCCCCAGTGGAGCTTGATGCCGATTTTATCCGCCGGCGCGAAGGGCCCAGGCAGTTTTTCAAGAACCGATCTTAGAGCTCTCAACGTTTCATCGCCCAGGCCCTGGGCTGGGGCGAATACGGTGTTGTTCATCAGCCTGTCTCCGGTGGCGTTTTTTCGAAGCAAAAACAAGACCTGACTCCCTTAACAAAAATATGGACCAATGAAAAGGCTTAAAAAAAATCCCTTGAGACCTTGGCCGAACCCTGCGATAAACTCTACGGGACATAAAGAACCCTGTTTTGCTCAGGTGGTCGAGATGGAAAAGAGCGGGAAACTATCCTGTCCAGGCTGCGGAAGAGATATCCGGATCTATCGGAACCCCTTTCCTACGGCAGATGT
>JBBIJM010000055.1:0-16849 GCA_037445955.1 Syntrophobacterales bacterium | reverse complement strand
GGCGAGCCTCAAATCATGCTCCACCAGGAGAATTGTCATCTGGAAACGGCCCCGGATCTCGCCTGCCCGGTAAGCCGCCTCCTCCTTCTCTTCTGCGGTCAAGCCGGATACCGGTTCGTCCAGGAGCAGCACCTGAGGTTTAAGGGCCAGCGCCCGGCCGAGTTCGACCCTCTTCTGAACGCCGTAGGGGCAGTCCGCGACCCGGGCCTTCCGGTAGGCCTGGAGATCGAGAAAGTCGATAAGCTCCTCCACCTCCTCCCGGTGGCGCAACTCCTCCCTGCGAATCCGGAGGAGGGCTTGGGCCAGGTTTTTCCGGAAGTGGATGTGACGTCCCAGAAGAAGGTTGTCCAGGACGTTCATATTCATGAAGAGACGGAGGTTCTGAAAGGTGCGGGCGATCCCCTTTTGGGCGATCTCATCGGGACAGAGGCCGACGAGGCCCTTCCCCCGGAAGGAGATCTCCCCTGAGTCCGGGCGGTAGATGCCGGTGAGACAGTTGAAAAGGGTCGTCTTGCCGGAGCCGTTGGGGCCGATGATCGAGAGGATCTCCCCCTCGTCTACGGAGATATCGATGTCGTTTAAGGCCAGGATCCCCCCGAAACTGATCGAAAGCCCCTTTACCTCGAGGATTCCCATCGGCCTAAAAGAGAGGCTTGAAGATTGCGTAGTCGGTAATGGGAACATGCCTCCCCTTTTCCGCCCGGGTAAGCCGGGATCCGTTCAAGCCGTGCCTGCGGTCGGGGCCGTAGGTGACCGGGGCCCCGAGCCCTTCGGGCCTCCAGTTCTTGATCATCTCCATCCCCCGGATCATCCCCTCGGGGGTGAGGGCCCGGCCGGCGTTCCTCAATCCTTCCACCACGTGCATCATCGAGACCGCCCCGAAAAGGCCCAGATATTCCCGGCCGGCGATTTTCGGTTCGTATCTCTTCAATATCTCGATGATCCGGTCCGCATCGGGGTCCCCGGGAATCGAGGAGTTCGCCGGGGCGGCGGGATATACCCCCTCCCAGACCTCGGGCCCGGCGATGGTGTACATGATCGGATCCCCAAGGGGGAACGAGGTGAGGACCCGGGGACGGTAACCGATCTTGGCCATCTCCTTGAGAATGAGGGCCCCGTGGGTGGGGGTCGTGTAGAGGAGGATGGTGTCGGCCCCGCCCTCCTTCAATTTCAGGGCGTGGGTAGATAAGGCCCTTTCGACAATCTCGTAGGGGATCGTGACGGCAAGGGCGGCCCGCCCGGGGAGCTTGGCCAGGGCGAGTTTCGCCCCTTCGACGCCCATCTTGCCGTAGTCGTCGTTCTGGTAGAAGAGGGAAATCCTCTTGGAGCCCAGGTTCTTAACGGCATAATCCGTGAGGAACTCGGCCTCGTCGATGTAGTCGGGATAGATGATAAACGCCCATCGCAACTTGTCTTTCGGGTACTTCTCGAAGATCCGGACATCGCCGTAGGCGGTGATCAGGGGAATCCTGTTTTCGGCGAAGAAGTCCTTGGTGATATGAACGATGGCCGTTCCCAGGAGGGCGGTCACGGCGAAAACCCGCCCTTTCATTTCGGTGAGATTCGCCAGGGCCCGGGCGGGGACGTAGCCGTCGTCCCGGATGATTACGTTGATCCTCCGGCCGTGAACTCCCCCCCGGTCGTTTATGTAATCCGCCCAGGCCTTGGCCCCCAGCGCCGTGGTGCCCCAGAGGGCCGCCGGGCCCGAGAGGGGGTTGGTGATCCCGATGGTGACCTCGGTGTCGGTGACGCCGGCGACGGCGGAGGCGTCCGCCGATGCCGGCATAATCAAAACCACACACAGGATAAAGAAAAGCTTCTTGACCATGATCATCCCTCCTTTGCTTAAGTTGACAAGAACCGGGAAACTGTCTTGCCCCGCAGGCGGCGGGGTGGTGGCGGCTCAAATCCGGCGATTGCCGGAAGGGCAGAGGGCAAGTGAAAAACAGCACAAGAGGTCGGAGCGGGAGACGATTTATTGAGAGCTTTGAAGTATTAATGACATTGTTCAAAGCCTTCTGTTACAATCAGCGCCTTTAAGTTGAGCGGAATCAATGTTTTGGTGTGTGTTGCACAATTAAACCAATCAGCTTGGAGAAGTCAATCTATTTTTAGATCGGGGATTAGCAAATATTGATTGACATGTCAATCAAATTTCTGTAATTCTTTTTTCATGGACCGGGACGAACGGGAAAAAACGATCCTCGAGGCGGCCCTGGCGGTGTTCGGGCGGAAGGGCTATGCGGAGACCAGGATGGCCGACATTGCCAAAGAGGCCGGGATGTCCTACGGTCTCATCTACCACTACTTTGAAAACAAAGAGTCCCTCTTTGAGTGTCTGGCGGCAAAGTGGTGGAGGGGATTCTACGAGAGATTGGATTCCCTGGCCGGGTCTTCTCTGGCTACCGAAGAGAAGCTCGTGGCGGTGATGCGGTACGTCCTGGATATCTACCGGGAGAGACCGGATTTCATCTCCCTTTTCGTGACGGAAATATCCCGGGGTTTCGCCTACCACGGCCACAGTCGCAGCCGGGAGCAGTTTCTCGAACTTTTCCGCCGCGCCACGGCGCTCATGGCGGAAGGGCAGGAAAGCGGTTTTTTAGACCGGGATATCGATCCTCGCTATCTCGCCTACATCTTTCTCGGGGCCATCGATACGTTTCTTTCCGTCATGATCCTGGGAAAGGAAAAATTGACCGATAGCCGGGCCGGAAAGATCGTCGAGTCCATTATGGCGGTTTTTCTCAAAGGGGCCTGCCGGGCTTAGATTCAGTTCCAGGTTTTGATCAAACCGCAAGGGGGAAGGGGTACTATGGAGCCGATCGAGACGAAAATCGACAAGACATCTCCCGAATATCAGGCCAATTATGCCGCTTGTGAGGCCGAGGTGGCAAGGCTTGCAAAAGAGCTGCGGATCGCCCGGGAGGAGAGGTCTGAAAAGGCCCTGGGCCGGCTTGCCGAGCAGAACAAGCTCCCGGTGCTCAAGCGGCTGGAGCTCCTTCTAGACAGGAATACCCCGGTTCTGGAGATCGCCCCGCTTGCGGCCTACGACATGTACGACAAGGGGGTTCACGGGGCGGGAAGCGTGGCGGTAATCGGGGTGATCCACGGCCGGGAGGTGCTCGTGATGGCCAACGATCCCACCATCAAAGGGGGGACGATCTATCCGCTGGGGGTGAAAAAGAGCCTCCGCTGCCAGACCATCGCCCTGGAAAACCGCCTGCCCGTCATCAACCTCGTCGATTCCGGCGGGGCCTATCTGCCCCTTCAGTCCGAGGTGTTCCCCGATCTGGACGACGGCGGCCGGATCTTCTACAACCAGGCGATAATGAGCAAGATGGGGATCCCGCAGATCACGGCCGTGATGGGTCTGTGCACCGCCGGGGCCGCCTACATCCCCGCCATGAGCGACGAGGTGGTCCATGTGCGGGGAACCGGAGCGATTTTCCTGGGCGGCCCGCCCCTGGTCCGGGCGGCGACCGGGGAGATCGTCACCGCCGACGAGCTGGGAGGAGCGGAACTCCACTGCCGGGACAGCGGGGTTTCCGATTACTGGGCCGACGATGATTCCCGGGCCATCGAGATCATCCGGGATATAGTGAAGGGGCTGCCGAAACCGGAAAAGACCAGGTTGAATACCCGCCCCCCCCGAGAGCCCCGTTATGATCCGAAGGAGCTCTACGGCATCGTGCCCAGAAATCTCAGCACCCTTTACGACGTGCGGGAGGTGATCGCCCGGATCACAGACGCAAGCGAATTTCACGAATTCAAGGCCCTTTACGGGCCCACATTGGTTTGCGGCTTTGCCTATATCCACGGCTATCCCGTGGGGATCCTCGGCAATTACGGGGTTCTTTTCTCCCCAAGCGCCCTCAAGGCCACCCAGTTCATCGAGATCTGCGACAAACGGGGGATCCCCCTGGTCTTCCTCCAGAACATCACCGGCTACATCGTAGGCAGGGAGTATGAAAAAGGCGGGATCACCAAGGACGGCCACAAGATGGTAAGCGCGGTGGCCACCGCCACCGTTCCCAAGTTTACCGTGATCACCGGGGCCTCGTTCGGGGCGGGAAACTACGGCATGTGCGGACGGGCCTATTCCCCCCGGTTCCTCTGGATGTGGCCGAACGCTCAAATAGGGGTGATGGGGGGAGAGCAGGCGGCCAACGTGCTCATCTCGGTCAAGAACGACCAGCTTGCCCGGGAGGGGAAACCGCCCTTGAGCGAAGAGGAGGCAAGAGGGATCATGGGGCCTATCGTGACGATGGCACAGAAGGAGGGGAATGCCTACTACTCAACCGCCAACCTCTGGGACGACGGCATCCTCGATCCGGCCAAAACCAGGGACGTTTTGGGGCTGGCCATTTCCGTATCGTTAAACGGGCCTCTTCACAGCGGGCCCCAGGGACACGGCATCTTCCGGATGTGAGGAGGTGAGGCGATGTTCGAGAAGATCCTGGTTGCAAACCGAGGCGAGATCGCCGTGAGAATAATGAGAACCTGCCGGGAGCTGGGGATTGGGACGGTTGCCGTCTATTCGGAAGCCGATCGACGGGCCCTCCATGTGCTCGAGGCGGACGAGGCCGTCTTTATCGGGGGCTCGGAGGCCCGGGAGAGCTATCTCGACCTTGAGAAGATCGTCGGGGCGGCTAAGGAAAGCGGCGCCCAGGCGATCCACCCGGGCTACGGCTTCCTTTCGGAAAACGCCGCCTTTGCCCGGCGGACGGAAGAAGAGGGCCTGAGGTTCATCGGCCCCCCCGCCGGGGTCATCGCCTCTTTAGGTGATAAGACCGCCGCCCGGACCCTGATGCAAAACAGGGGCCTGCCGGTCATCCCCGGGATGACCGAGCCCGAGTCGGAGCTTGAGATTCTTGCCTCCCGGGCGGAAGAGATCGGCTATCCGGTGCTGCTTAAGGCGGCAGGGGGCGGGGGGGGCAAGGGGATGAGGGTGGTCGCCTGTCCTGAAGAGCTCGAGGGGGCCCTGCGGGAAGCGACCAGCGAGGCCCTCCGGGCCTTCGGTAACGGGGCGGTTTATCTTGAAAAATACCTAAACCGGCCCCGGCACATAGAGTTCCAGATCCTGGCGGATTCCTTGGGCAACACGATCCACCTCTTCGAGCGGGAATGTTCCCTCCAGAGGCGGCACCAGAAGATTATCGAAGAATCCCCCTCGCCGGCCTTAAACGACGGGCTCCGGGCGGCGATGGGCAAGGCGGCGGTCGAGGCGGCGAGGGCGGCGGGTTATGTGAACGCGGGCACCGTCGAATTCCTCCTTGACGATCAGGGGAAATTCTATTTTCTCGAGGTAAACACGAGACTGCAGGTGGAGCATCCGGTGACCGAACTGATCACCGGGGTCGATCTGGTCCGGGAGCAGATCAAAATCTCAGCCGGGCTGCCCCTCTCCTTTAGCCAGGGGGATTGCCGCCCCCGGGGGCACAGCATCGAATGCCGGATCTATGCGGAAGATCCGGCCCGGGGCTTTTCCCCTTCCCCCGGTGAGATTCTTTATCTAAAGGAGCCCGCCGGCCCGGGGATCAGAGTTGATTCGGGGATCTACGGAGGCTTTGTCGTTCCCACCGCCTACGATCCCCTTCTGTCTAAACTCATCGTCCTTGCGGAAGACCGCGGCCAGGCCATTGCCCGGATGCGCAGGGCCCTTGCCGATTATGCGATCCTGGGGATAACCACCTCAATCCCGTTTCTCCGGGAGGTGATCGGCTCGGAGGCCTTTGTTAGCGGGGCCACCCATACCAGGCTCATCGAGGAGTCCTTTATCCGCAGGCGGCCGCCCTTAAACGACGATATCCTGGCCGGCCTGGCCTATGCGGCAGGGGAGCTTGCCCCGGGGAAGGCCGCCGGTCTTTCTCCGGAACAACCCGTCCCGCTTGGCCCCTGGCAGACTCTGGGACGCTGGTCCCTTTAGGAGGCGGGTATGGAATATACGCTGGCTATCGAAGGAAGGGAAAAGGAGCTTAACTTTAAACTCGAGGTAAAACCCGGAGAGAATGCGGGAAAGGCGTTTTCGGCGGAGGCCGAATATAGCCTCCGGTGGCTTAGGATCGACGAAAACCGGCTCCTTCTGGAGGTCAACGGGAGGCTTCAGCCGGTGTATCTGGTGAAACGGGACGATCTGGCGGAGATCTGGCTCAACGGCGAGCGGTACCTGGTGAAAGAAGCCGGGGTCTCAACCAGGGGCAGCCGGGGACGGCCCGAGGCCAAAGAGGGCCTGATAACGCCGCCCATGCCGGCCCAGGTGATCAGGGTTCTCGTGAGGGAAGGGGACCGGGTGAGAAGGGGGCAGGGTCTGCTCGTGCTTTCGGCGATGAAGATGGAAACGGGCCTGAGCGCTCCCTACGCAGGAACCGTCAAGAGGATAAACGCCGCCGTCGGCGTCCAGGTCGCCCCCGGGGATATTCTGGCGGAGATAGAACCTTGCAAGGAGGACCGGTGATGGAACAGGAACTGCTCTTCGAACTTAAAGGGAAGGTGGCCTGGCTCACCATCAACCGGGAGACCCGGAGAAACTCCCTAAGCCAGACGCTGATCACCGAGCTGACCAGGCAGCTGGCCCTGCTCGATGAAGACAAAAGGGTGCACGTGGTGTGTCTGACGGCGGCGGGAGATAAGTCGTTTTGCAGCGGAGCGGATCTTGTCACCTCCCTGGAAGGGGGCGACGTGGCCGCCGCCGCGGCCAATTTTATCGGGCTCCTTATGAGGATGGCCCGTCTGGGCAAGCCCCTGGTTGCAAAGGTAAACGGCCCCTGTCTCGCGGGGGGGCTGGGCCTCATGCTTTCCTGCGATCTGGTGATCGCCCGCAACGACGCCTACTTCAGCACCCCGGAGGTAAATGTGGGGATATTTCCCCTGATGGTAGGCGCCCTGATCTACCGCCACGTCGGCCGGAAGAAGGCGATGGAGATGGCCCTGACGGGAAGAAGGGTCTATGCGGACGAGGCGGAGGGGCTCGGGCTCATCACCCGGGCCGTCGAGCCGGAGAGGCTCGACGAAACGGTGGAGGAGTATCTGGAGGGGCTGGCGGAAAAAAGCCCTGTCGCCCTGGCCCTCGGCAAGCGGGCCTACCTGCGGATGGCCGATCTCCCCTTCGAGGAGGCCCTGGATTATCTGGCGGGCCAGTTCGCCTGCGTCGTCGGAACGGAAGATGCCCGGGAGGGGATGATGGCGTTTCTGGAGAAGAGGAAGCCCCGCTTTCAGGGCCGTTAGGCCCGGGAGGGGAGATTTCCCGAAGACCCGTCGAGATACCCGAAGGGAAAGGAGATGAGTCATGGCTTCACTATGGATCAAGGACAACTTCAACTACGAGCGTTCCTGCATGGTTACCTGCGCCCTTTCCGGGGTGGTGGCCAACCGCGCCCAGTGCCCGGCGATTCCCTATACCCCGGAGGAGTATGCCCGGGAGGCCAAGAGGGCCTATGAAGCCGGGGCCCAGGTGGTCCACATCCATGCCCGGAAACCCGACGGCTCCCCTTCCTACGACGTGCTCGATTACAAGAATATCTACGATGCGGTTACCGCCGCCTGTCCTGTCATCATAAACTTCTCCACCGGCGCCATCGGTATTCCGGTGGAGACGAAGATTGCCCCGGTCAAGGCCATCCGGCCGGCGATGGCGGCCCTGAACATGGGGTCCATGAATTATGCCAAATATAACCCGGCGAAACAGAAGTTCGTCTTTGAGTTTGTCTTCGCCAATCCCATAAGCGAGATCATCGCCCTGGTCAGGGCGATGAAGGAGGCGCAGGTGAAGCCGGAGATGGAATGTTTCGACGCCGGCCACATCGGGGGCAGCTATCCCCTGATCGATATGGGGATTGTCACCCCGCCCTATCAATACAGTCTGATCATGGGGGTCTTAGGCGGCATCCCCCCGACCATCGAGAATCTCGTTAACCAGGTCCGCCTGCTTCCCCCCGGGAGCGACTGGCAGGTCATCGGGATCAGCGACGATCAATGGCGGATGGTGGCCGGGGCCATTGCCCTGGGGGGCAACGTCCGGGTGGGGCTGGAGGACAACTTCTACAGCTCCCCCGGGGTGATGGTGGAAAGCAACGGCGAACTGGTGGAAAAGGCCGTCCGGATGATCCGGGATCAGGGCCGGACATTAGCCGCGATCGAAGAATGCCGCCTGCGGCTTGGTCTCGTCCATCGCTAGACAGGCTGGGGACCCGGGTTGTGACCCCGGGGTAAAGCTCGCCCGTCTTCCCCGGGGTTTGCCCCGCCGGGGCAGGTGAGGCGGGTAGGGAGCAGGAGATGGAATTTTCCTTTACCCCCGAACAGGTAATGTTTCGTGAGACCTGCCTGCGCTTTGCCCGGGAGGAGCTTTTCCCCCGGTGCGAAGAGGCGGATCTCAAAGGGGAATTTGATTTCACCCTCTGGCGGAAACTCGGGGAAATGGGCCTTTTGGGCCTGCCGATCCCGGAAGAATACGGCGGTCAGGGGGCGGATCTGGTCACCTGCTGTCTGGCCGGAGAGGCCGTCGGCCACGCCGGGGTGGACGGCGGCCATACCCTGGCCTGGGGCGCCCACACCTATCTCTGCGCCGCGAACATCTTGAACCACGGGACCGAGGCCCAGAAGAGACGCTACCTACCTAAGCTCGCCTCAGGCGAGTGGATCGGGGCGATGGCCTTGACCGAGCCGGGGTGCGGCTCCGATGCCGCCGCCTTGACCACGACCGCGACCAGAAGCGGGGATCGCTACGTGATAAAAGGCGCCAAGACCTTCATCACCAACGCCCCCCTGGCCCGGGTATTGGTCGTCTTTGCCACCCTCGACCGATCCCGCAAGCATCAGGGCATTACCGCCTTTATCGTGGAGAGAGACACCCCGGGGCTTGCCACGGGCAGGCCGATGCACAAGATGGGCTGCCGGGCTTCGGCTACCTCGGAGGTGTTCTTCGACAATTGCGAAATCCCCCTGGAAAATTGCCTGGGGGGGGAGGGGAACGGCTGGCCCATCGCCCTGGAGGGGGTCGAGTGGGACCGGAGCACGATCCTTGCCCCCTTTGTCGGCGGGGCCATGTTCACCCTGGAGAGTTCAGCCCGTTACGCCACGGAGCGCCGGGCCTTCAACCGGCCTATCGCCGGCTTCCAATCGATCCAGAACCGCCTGGCGGACATGTCGGTGTTCATCGAGATATCCCGGCTGGCCATGTACCGGGTAGCCGCCGCCAAGGACCGCGGGATCGCCCTCAATCCCCTGTATGCCGCGGTGAGCAAGATGTACGTGGGGGACAGGGGGTTTGAAATGGCCTCGGCGGCGGTGGACATCTTCGGAGGCTACGGCTATATCCACGAATACCCGGTGGAACGCAATCTCCGCGATGCGAAACTGGGCCAGCTGGGCGGCGGGACTTCGGACATCATGAGGATGATCGTCGCCAGAATGCTGATGCTTTGAGGGGGGAGATGGATTTCGAACTGGACGGGAAAACGAAGGAGAGGGTGGATCATTTTAAGGAGTTCTGCCGGGCGGAGATCCGGCCCCGGGCATCGCCCCTCGACGAGGTCCCGGCCGCTGAAAGGATCCTGTATCTAAAGAAAAACCTCTCTGGCCTGGGCCGGCAGGGTTACTTCCATTGCCTCCTGGAGGAGAGCCTCCTTCACAAGTGCCTCCTGGGGGAGCACCTGGCCTGGGCCTGCGGCGCCACGTTCCTGGCGGCGGCGGCCTCGGGGGTGGCGTTTGGTTATCCCCTGAAGCGCTTCGGCACCGCCGGGCAGAAGGAGAGATATGCCGGGCGGCTTGCCTCCGGGGAGGGGACCGGCTGCCTCGCCTGCACCGAAGCCCAGGCCGGATCCGATCTGGGGGGCCTTGGAACGAAGGCGCAAAAGAAGGGGACAGGTTTTCTGATCAGCGGCGAGAAGGACCTGGTAACAAACGCCCCTCTGGCCGACTGGTTTCTTGTCCTGGCCTGGACCGACGAGGCCTGCGGGCTCGCCTCGGGTCTCACCTTTTTCGTAATCGACCGATCCGCCCCGGGGCTTGCCGTGGGCGAGCCGGTGGAAACCATGGGGCTCAAGGGGGCGGTGACGGCGCCGGTTGCCTTAAATGAGGTTTTCGTTACCGAAGAGGCGGTCCTGGGGGGCAGGATCGGGCAGGGCTACGGTCAGTTGGGAGAAACCCTCGAAGAGATGAAACTTGCCCTGTCCGCCCTGGCCCTGGGGTTGGGGACGGCCTGTCTAGAGGCGGCGACCCGGCAGGCCAAAACCCGCCTTGCCTTTGGAAAACCCATCGGTCTTTTCGAAGGGGTCGGGGCGAAGCTCGCGGTGATGTTCACCCTGCTCGATCTGGGCCGGATGCTCACCTGCTATGCGGCCTTTTGCCGGGAAAATGGGGAAGAAAACGCCCCGTCCCTCGCCTCGTCGGCCAAGCTTTTCACCGGTGAGGCGGCCAGGGAGATAGCCCATCTGGCCCTCCAAATCCACGGCGGCCACGGCTATCTCAAAGGTCATCCCGTCGAGCGGCTCTACCGGGACGCGAAGTTTTGCGAGGTGGCCTACGGCACGTCGGAAATGCTCCGGGCCGCCATCGCCCGGGATATTCTCAAGAAATATCAGACGGGCTGAAATGGGAGCGGAATATTTCACCGAAGAACATCAACTCTTAAGGGCCAGCGTCCGCAGGTTTGTCGAGCGGGAGATCAAGCCTCACGTCGATAGGTGGGAGGAGGAGGAATCCTTTCCCCGGGAGCTCTACCGCAAGGCCGGGGAGGCGGGGTATCTGGGCATCGGGTATCCGGAGGAATACGGGGGCGCCGGGGCGGATATCTTCATGGGGGTCGTCTTTACCGAAGAGCTCGTCCGTTCGGGATCCCTGGGGCTGGTCGCCTCTTTGGGCAGTCACAATATCGCCCTGCCCCCGCTAACCAGGCTGGGGACCGATGGCCTGAAGCGGAAATACCTCCCCCCGGTGCTTTCCGGGGAGGCGATCGCCGCTTTAGGGATTACCGAACCGAACGCAGGGAGCGATGTGGCGGCCATCGGTACCAGGGCGGTCCGAAAGGGGGATTTCTACCGGGTAAACGGCTCCAAGACCTTTATCACGAGCGGCTGCCGGGCGGATTACCTTACCGCTGCGGTGCGCACCGGGGGCGAGGGGTTTCAGGGGATCTCGCTGCTCCTTATCGAAAGCGCCACCCCGGGCTATCAGGTCACCAAGAAGATCAAAAAAATGGGCTGGCACGCCTCGGATACCGCGGAAATCGCCTTTACCGATTGCCTCGTGCCCGTGGAGAACCTCATCGGGGCGGAGGGGGCGGGCTTTTACGGGATAATGGCGAACTTCCAGGCGGAGCGGCTGGCCCTGGCGGTGATTGCCCACGGGGCGGCCCAGCTGGCCCTGGAGATCTCCCTCGAGTACGCCAGAAGGAGGGAGGCCTTTGGCCGGCCGCTTGCGGGTTTCCAGGTCATCCGGCACAAGCTCGCGGATATGGCCACCTTAACCGAGGTGGCAAGAGAGTTCAACTACCGCGTCGCCGCCCGGATGGCGGCGGGGGCCGAGACGGTCCGGGAGGTTTCGATGGCGAAGAATTTCGCCTGCGAGGCCTGCGAACGGGTGGTCTCCGAGGCCGTCCAGATCCACGGCGGCTACGGCTACTGCCGGGAATACCTGGTCGAGAGGCTCTACCGGGACAGCCGGATCCTGAGCATCGGCGGCGGCACCACCGAGATCATGAAAGAGGTGATCAGCCGGCTCATCATCCCCTGATCAGCGTCCTCTCCGGAGCTGGGGGAGGGCGATGCCAGCCATGATGAGCGCCATCCCCCCGACCTGATAGATATGGATCCCCTCCCCCAAGATCACCTTTGCCAGGACAAGAACCGTGACCAGTTCGAAGGTGGAGAAGATGGCGAGGTAGGCGCTGCCCGCCTTTTTGATCGCCAGAAAGCTGAAGACGTAGGATACCGCGGTGGGGATGAGACCCAGGAGGAGGCCGATGAAGAGTTCCTGAGCAGTGGCCTGGAGGATGGAAAGGGGGCTGTGAAACAGGCTGAAGGCCAGCCCCGCCGCGAGGGCCATGTAGAAGGTCAGCACCAGGGGGTTTTGCCCCCGGAGGAAGGACTGGGCGGCCAGGAGATAGCCGCTGAAGATGACCATGTTAGCCCCGGCATAAAGGACCCCGGTAAGGTTCATCTCGGCCCGCAGGGCATCGAAGAAGACGAGGAGAACGCCCGCGACGATAATGAAAAGCGCCGAGACCACCTCCGCCCTTAAGGGCAGCTTGTAAAATACGGCCGCCCCCAGGGTAACCATGACGGGATAGAAATAGATGATCAGGGTGGTCGTGGCCAGGGGGATGAAGCCGATGGCCTTGAAATAGGTGAATCCCGCGAGAAACTGAAAGCCCGCCCCTAAAACCGCCGCCTTAAGCAGGGTCCGCCTGTCGATGCACAGGGACCGGGCATCGGTCAGGGCAAGGTAGATAAAAAGGATCAGCGCCCCTAACATCCAGCGGTTCTGGAGGATGGCAAATTCGCTCATCCCCGCGGCAAAGCCTAACCGGCCCAGGATTCCCAGGGTGCCTATGGAAAAGGCCGACAGGAGTGAAAAGACCATCCCCTTAAACAAGGCGTCTTTTGAAATATCCATTTCCCTTCCTTAATAATATATCCTGCCGGGCGCTTCTTCGGCCCTCCCGTACTACGGCATCCCCGGGATTTTGTAAAGATCTTTGACGGCAGGGGAAAAAAACGTTTAACAAGGGCCTGTCTTGGTGTAATAGAACCCGCATGATGAAGGAAACATACCTGACCTCAGAGAACATAGATAGCAAAACCCGCGAGTATCTCGAGGAATTGGCCCCGTTTCGCCGCGGCCGGAGGCCCCTTTTGACCCCCGGCCGGCTGGCCCTGCTGGTGGTGGATATGCAGCGGTACTTTTTTTCCCCGGCCTCCCGCGCCTATATCCCCAGCGCCCCGGCCATCGTGCCCCGGGTGAGGGGGCTTATCCGGGCCCTCCGGGAGGCGGGCTGTCCGGTGATCTTCACCGCCCAGGCCAACGGCCCCGGATACCGGGGCCCGATGCTCCGCTTTTGGCGGGAGGTAATCCGGCCCGACGACCCCCGGGCGGAACTTATTGAAGAGATCGGCAGGGGGGACGAACCGGTGGTCTTCAAGGAAGAATACGACGCCTTCTACCGGACGGATCTCGATGATCTGATAAAAAAGACCACAGGCGAAGGGGGCGGCGAGGCGTCCGGTTCCACCGCAGACGGGCCGGGGCAGCTTATCGTCTGTGGGGTGATGACCCACCTCTGCTGTGAGACCACAGTCCGGTCGGCCTTTGTCCGGGGGTTTGAGGTGTTCTTCCCCGTCGATGCCACCGCCACATATAACGAAAGATTTCACCGGTCCACCCTTTTTGGCCTGGCCCACGGTTTCACCCTGCCCGTGGGGTCGGCGGAGCTCGTGGAAGAGCTGCGCCAGGGGGGAGGGGGATGGACGAGGTAACCATCATCGGGGCGGGACCCGCCGGGATCGCCTGCGCCCTCCAGCTCGCCCGCCAGGGGATCTGCCCGGTCCTTCTGGAGGGCGATTCGCCCGGGGGACTCCTCCGGAATGCCAACCTCGTCGAGAATTATCCCGGCTTCCCCGGGGGGATTCCCGGCCCCGAACTGGCGGGCCTGTTTTTATCCCAGCTCGCCTCGGTGGGAATTATTCCCAAATCCCTGCGTGTCTTACTCCTCGACCATAGAGAGGGGGCGTTTCTTCTGCAAACCGGTGAATCCTCCTTTTCAAGCAGAATAGTCGTCGTGGCTTCCGGCACGAGGCCGATCCCCCTGGAGCCGGGAAGGGTAGCGCCCGAGGCCGGAGGCCTGGTCTTTTACGAAATTGTCCCCCTGGCGGATAAGGAGAACAAAAGGATCGTCATCGTGGGCGGCGGGGATGCGGCCTTCGACTACGCCCTCAATCTGGGGAGGAGAAACGAGGTGGTTATCTTGAACCGCGGGGTAAAAACGCGGGCTCTTCCCCTTCTCAAGGAGAGGGTTGCCGGGGCGAAGCGGATCCGCTATATCCCCGGCGCTCAGGTGGAGGCGGTCCGCCCGGATCAAAGGCAGGGTCTCATCATCGGGGTTGACGAGGGGGGAAAAAGGAGCATTTTACCCGCTGATTACCTGGTTTGCGCCATCGGCCGGGCGCCGGAGGCGGAATTTGTCTCTCCCGGGCTCAAGGATGCAAGAGACCTGACTGAGAGGGGGCTTATTCACTTTATCGGGGATGTAAAAAATGGTATGTTTCGCCAGACGGCTATCGCCGTGGGCGACGGCATCCGGGCCGCGCTGATGATCGCCGAAAAACTGCGGAAGGAACGGGATGAATGAAGATACTTGGTCTTATCGGAAAAGAGGAGATTGCCTGCGTGTATCTCGCCGAGATGGGGGAGGGCAGGGTAATCGAATTTGTCGAATCTCTCCAGCCTCCCCTGCCCCGGGAGAGGAAATGGGTGCTGATGGTTTCCACCCTGTTTGGCTGTCCCATCCAGTGCCTCATGTGTGATGCGGGAAGCGCTTACCAGGGGAGCCTTTCTGCCGGGGAGATCCTCGCTCAGATCGATTATCTCGTGGAAAAGAGGTTCCCTTCCGGGGAGGTCCCGGTGAAACAATTCAAGATCCAGTTTGCCCGGATGGGTGAGCCGGCGTTGAACCCGGAGGTCCTTGAGGTCTTAAGAGAGCTTCCGGAAAGGTATCGGGCCCCGGGGCTGATGCCGTCGTTTTCCACCGTCGCCCCCCGGGGCCGGGAAGGGTTTTTCGAAGAGTTGAGGGAGATCAAGGACTCTCTTTATGCCGGGGGGCGTTTCCAATTCCAGTTCTCTATCCATACCACCTCCGAGGCCCTGCGCAAACGGCTGATCCCGGCCAAGTCGTGGGGATTTTCCGAGATGGCCGCCTACGGCGAGCGTTTTTACGCCCCTGGAGACCGGAAGATCACCCTGAATTTCACCCTCGCCCAGGGGATGCCGGTTGCGGCCCCCTGCCTCAAAAGCCATTTTGATCCGGAGAGGTTCCTGATCAAGATAACCCCGGTTAATCCGACTTACCAGGCCAGGCAAAACGGCCTCAGTTCCTACCTCGATCCCCTGGATCAGGCCAGGAGGTACGAGCTCGTCGAGGAACTCAAAGAGGAGGGCTACGAGGTGCTGGTGAGCATCGGCGAGCCGGAGGAGAACCGGATCGGCAGCAATTGCGGCCAGTACGTAACGGCCCATTTCCGGGCCAAAGAGAGATTGGCCGACGGTTATCATTTCTCCCTTGAGGGGGCAGCCCCGGGGGAAGAGGCGAGAGGCGCTGGGAGATGAAGGGATTCAGATGGACAGCGGCACTGGTCATATCTTTTCTCGTGGCCTACGGCCAGGCCCGGGCGGCGGACATCAAACCAAACGAAACCCTCGATCTTAAAAGGTGCCTGGAAATCGCCCTCCAGAGACACCCGGGGATCGACGGGGCCAGGAAGTCACTGAAGGTGCAGGAGGCCGTTTTAGGCCAGGCGCGATCGGCCTATTTCCCCCAGGTAAACTGGCAGGCGGGCGCAGGCAAAAGGCGGATTGAATCAGGGGCGCCCGGGAGGCAGGCGGGGACCAATGACGATTATACCGCGAGCCTTTCGCTCAGTCAGAACGTTTACGATTTCGAGCGGACAGCCCACAGGGTGGGAATTGCGGATCTGAACCTCAAGTCTCTTAAGCAGGAACTTGCAAGCCTCGAGGTCCAGACCGCCTATAACGTCAAGATCGCCTATTTCGGCGCCCTTCAGGCTTTAAGGAGGAGGGATCTGCAGCTCGAAACGGTCCGGCTTTACACGTTGCATCTCGAGCAGGCCCAGGCCTTCTTCACCGCAGGGATCAAGCCGAAGTTCGATGTTACCAAGGCGGAGGTGGATCTAAGCAACGCCAGGCTCGAGCTCCACCGGGCGGGAAACGGTTTCCGGGTCTCCCTTGCAGTATTAAACAACGCCCTGGGACTGCCCGAGGCCCCTCCCTTCAACATCGAAGACAATCTTTCCTATGAAAGATACGAGGTCAATCTAGAGGAGACCTTGAGGGATTCCCAAGAAAGGCGGCCGGATATTCAGGCCCTGCTCATCAAGAGAACCACCGCCGGAAGGAGTATCGAATTGACGAAAAGGGGGCACTATCCCCAGGTTTCGGCCAGTGCCAGCTACAGCTGGACCGGAGACAAATTTCCCCTGGATTGCTCTTCCGATCTGGGGGGCACGGTAACCCTGCCGATCTTCAGCGGCTATCTGGTGAAGAATCAGACCGAAGAGGCCCTGGCGAATCTGGAGGTGATAAACGCCCGGATCGAGTCGCTTAAACAGACGGTCCGGCTGGAGATAATCCAGGCCATTCTCAACCTGAATGAGGCCAAGGAGCGGATCGCCACCGCCGCCCTTTCCATCAAGAAGGCCACGGAAAACCTCGATCTTGCCCGGGGCCGCTACGCCCAGGGGGTGGGAAATCCCATCGAGGTAACCGACGGGATGGTCGCTCTTAACCAGGCTAAAATAGCTGAGATTTCAGCACTTTATGATCACAAGGCCGCCAGGTCGGCCCTGGAGAAGGCCAGGGGTGTGAGATGAAAAAGCTGCTTGCCGCGATAGTTATTCTTCTTTTGGCGGGGTGGGGAGGCTACTACTATTTCTACACCCAGAAGGCCCAGGCGCCGAAATATAAAACCGCGCCGGCAGCCATCCGGGACATCCGGTCCACGGTTACCGCCTCCGGCACCGCCAGCGCCGTCAAGACCATCCTCGTGGGAACCCAGGTTTCGGGAACCATCAAGGAGCTCTTTGTCGATTTCAATTCGGCCGTCAAGAAGGGTCAGGTCCTGGCC
>JBBIJM010000054.1:0-17476 GCA_037445955.1 Syntrophobacterales bacterium | reverse complement strand
GATGAAAGGAGGATCGGTTATGGACGTTCATGAATATCCCGCCGCTTCGGAAGCGGCAGCGGAGAGGATGGTCCTGGGAAGGATGGTTTTGCGGATCGAGGATTCCGGGAGGGCTGTTTCGGAGGGCGCGACGGCCTATGGTGCGGTCCCCGGAAATGAGGCGCGTCCTTCTGCCGTCACCGATGAAGATCAGCCCGCAGGCTCCGAAGGGTTCCATATAAAATCAATAAAAAATGGCGGAAGTGCATGGGAATCGAACCCACCTGAGGAGGTTTTAGCCCCTCACGCCGGATTTGAAGTCCGGGAGGTCCACCAGCGACCTAGGCACTTCCGTAAAGGGGTTACGGCCAAAGGGTTAAAAGAGCGACTGCTCAAACAGGCTTCTCGGTTTGGTTAAGGGATGAGTCCAGCAGCATAACCATGACCTCCTCTCCCTTCTTTACCGTGGCTATTGTCTCGGGCAGAACGATGAGTCCATTTGCCCTGACCATAGACTTCAGGATCCCCGAACCCTGTTCGCCGGTCGTACCGGCCCGGTATTCCCGGTCCTCGAGGGTGATCTGCGCCCGTATTAAATGGGTCAAACCGGGTTTTTTCTTTATATCCTCAAGAAGGGTGGCCTTTATCAATTTCCGGAAAATCCGCCTGTGCCCCATCATCTTAAGCAGGGCCGGTCTTACGAACTGCTCGAAGGAGATCATGGAAGATACCGGATTGCCTGGCAGCCCAAAGAGGGGCTTCCCCTTGAGGAAACCGAAGGCGAAGGGCTTTCCCGGCTTCATCGCCACCTGCCAGAACCGCATCTGATTGCCCGCCTCCTGCATAACCTCTTTTACCAGATCGTAATCTCCCACCGACACCCCGCCGGAGGAGATGATCACGTCGGCCCGTAGGGCGGCTTCGAACTTCGCGTAAACGTCTTCTCTCGTATCCCTGGCCAGGCCCAGCATGAGCGCCCGGCCGCCGCAGTCCCGCACCTGGGCGGCCAGGGAGTAACTGTTGCTGTTTACTATGCTGAATTCGGAGGGAGGCTCATCGAGATCGGAAAGCTCGTTTCCCGTCGCGATGACCGCCACCAGCGGCTGCTGAAAGACATAGACGAAGGATCGGCCCAACGAGGCCATCATCCCTATCTCCGCCGGGCGAACCACCTCGCCCCGGGGGATAACCAGCTCGCCTGCGGTTACGTCCTCCCCGGCCCTCCTAATGTCCCTGCCTTCCGGTACTTCGGCAAATACGAAGAGTTCGGACCCTTCGACGGCTACATCCTCCTTGCGGACCACCGCATCCCCGCCCCCGGGGATCGGCGCCCCGGTCATGATCCGGGCGGCGCATCTTTCGGTCAGGATCTTTTGGGGGGTATAGCCTGCGGGAATATCCTCGATTATTTTGAAGACCGCCGGCTGCGTTTTGGCGGCGCCCCGGGTATCGGCGCACCTCAGCACGAATCCGTCCATGGCCGAGTTGTCCCGGGGGGGAATATCCCGGCCGCTGTAAATGTCCTCCCCCAGGATTCTCCCCTGGGTCTCAAGAATGTTCACCTTCTCCAGGCCCAGGGGAGAAATTGATTCAAGGATTTGATTCAGGGCGTCGGGGATCTTGATCATGGAAGATTTCCCGTTTTAAACCACATGGCAGGCGACCAGATGGTTGCTTCCGACCTCCCTGAGTTCGGGAACTTCCCGGCGGCAAATGTCTGTACATAAAGGACACCGCTCATGAAAGTTGCATCCCGGAGGGAGGTTTATCGGGCTTGGGGGATCCCCTTTCAGGATGATTCTCTCCCTGGTCAGCTCGACAACCGGGTCAGGAATGGGAACTGCGGAGAGCAGGGCCACGGTATAGGGATGTTTGGCGTATTTGTAAAGATCGTCCCGGCCGGCGATTTCGACGATCCGGCCCAGATACATCACCGCCACCCTATGGCTGATGTGTCTGACGACGGAAAGATCGTGGGCGATAAACAGGTAGGTGAGCTCGAATTGGGCCTGAAGATCCTCGAGGAGGTTTATAATCTGGGCCTGGATGGAGACGTCGAGGGCGGAAATCGGCTCGTCGCAGACGATGAATTTCGGATGGATGCCCAGCGCCCTTGCGATGCCCAGCCGCTGCCGCTGCCCTCCGCTGAATTCGTGGGGGTAGCGTTTCATCATCCCGGTATCCAATCCCACTATCCGGAAAAGCTCGGCGATCCGGTTTTCAATATCTTTCCCCTTGAGAGAGGTGTGGACCAGAAGCGGTTCGGCCACTATTTTGAAGGCCGTCATCCGGGGATCGAGGGAATCGAAGGGATCCTGAAAGATCATCTGCATCCCCTGCCGGAGCTTGCGCAGCTCCTCTTTCTTCATGGTGCAGAGATCGGCGCCCTCGAAAAAAATTTCCCCCGCCGTCGGGACGAGGAGATGGGTGATACAGCGTCCCAGGGTAGTCTTACCGCTTCCGCTTTCCCCAACCAGTCCCAGGGTTTCACCGCGATAAATCGCCAGGTTGACCCGATCGACGGCCTTTACATCTGCCACCTTGCGCTGGCGGATGATCCCCTTGGTAACGGGGAAATACATGGATACATTCTTTACATCGATTAAGATATTATTTTCCATAAGCGCCGACATCCACGAAACAGGCTGAGTGATGACCGTTTTCGACTTCTCCGAGTTCCGGTCTTTCCTCCCGGCATCTTTCGATGCGGAAGGAGCAGCGGGGGTAAAAGGAACAGCCCCGGGGAAGGTTCACGAGGCTGGGCGGCTGGCCGTCCACGGGGATGAGACGGGCGGTGCGGGGCTTGTCCAGTCTTGGCACCGAAGCGAGAAGGCCGATGGTATAAGGATGGGACGGCCTGCTGTACACGTCCCGGGCGGTGCCAATTTCGACGATCCGGCCTGCGTACATGACCGCCATGCGGTTTACGTGCCGGGCGACCACCCCTAAGTTATGGGTAATGATGATAACCGCCGTTCCAAGGCGGGTGGTCAGGTCCTTGATAATTTCCAGAAGCTGGGCCTGGATGGTGACATCAACCGCCGTGGTGGGTTCGTCGGCGATGAGAAGTTTCGGATTGCACGAAAGGGCCATGGCGATCATAACCCGCTGACGCATCCCCCCGCTGAACTGGTGGGGATAGTCCTCGATCCGCCTTTCGACATCCGGAATTCCTACCATCTTCAGGAGATTTGAAACCTCTTTTCTCGCCTCGGTCCGGGACATATTCTGGTGGAGTTCCAGGGCCTCTCCTATCTGATACCCCACGGTGAGCACCGGGTTCAAAGAGGTCATCGGCTCCTGGAAGACCATGGCGATACTGTTGCCCCGAATGTCCCGGATCTCCTCGGCGCTGGCCTTAAGAAGGTTCCGGCCCCGGAAGATGATCTCCCCCCCTTCGATTCTGCCGGGGGGATTCGGGATCAACTGTAAAATGGAAAGGGCCCCTACGCTTTTACCGCAGCCGCTTTCTCCGACCAGGCCCAGGGTCTCGCCTTCCCCGAGATCGTAGGATATCCCGTCCACGGCCTTGACCAGGCCGTGGTCCGTGTGAAAGTATGTCTTTAAATCTTTTACCTCAAGCAATGGTTCCATCAGATCTTTAACCTCGGATCAAGGGCGTCCCTCAAACCGTCGCCCAGCAGGTTGAATCCAAGTACCGTAATGAAGATCATCATCCCGGGAAAGGTTGCCACATGATAGGCGACCCGGATATAGAGCCTTCCTCCGTTGAGCATGGCGCCCCATTCCGGCGTCGGCGGGGCTACCCCGAGGCCAAGAAAGCCCAGGCCCGCGGCCCAGAGGATTGCCGTTGCCATGTGCAGGGTGGACTGAACGATAATAGGGGATAGGGAGTTTGGTACGAGATGCTGCATAATGATCCTGGTATCGCTTGCCCCGATCGATCGGGCCGCCTCGACGTACTGGCGCGCCTTTATCGACAAAACGGAACTCCTCGCCAGCCGGGCGTAGATAGGTATGGTTGAGATGCCGACGGCGATCATGACATTTTGCAGCCCCACCCCCAGCATGGCAATCAGGATCAGCGCCAGCAAAATTCCCGGAAAGGTGAGCATGGTGTCGATGAACCGCTGGATGATAAAATCCGTCCGGCCGCCATAGTAGGCGGATATCACCCCCAGGGGGACCCCGACCAATATCCCGATGGAGATAACGATGAGACCGATGAAAAGCGAGATCCTCGCCCCGTAAATGATCCGGCTTAAGATACAGCGGCCGAGTTCGTCTCTCCCGAGGGGATAGTCCAGGGAGGGCTTGGCGAGCATGTGTTGCAGGCTGTGTTCCAGGGGATCGTTGGGGGCCAGAAGCGGGGCAAAGATGCCGACCAGAAGAAAGAGGATCACGATGATAAGCCCCAGCATCGCGGTTTTCCGTTTCGACAGACGCCGGAAAACGTCCCGGAACTGGCTCCATTGTTTAGTTGTTGGTGAAGTTACGGCTTCCATTTGAAAATCCTAGGTGTAGCGGATACGTGGATCGAGATAGGAATAAAGGATATCCACAATCAGATTTATAATTATAAACATCGAGGCGACCAGCAGTACCACCCCTTGAACAACCGGATAATCCCGGGCCAGGATGGCCTCGACTAAAAGCCGGCCGATTCCCGGCCAGGCAAAGACTATCTCCGTGAGAACGGCGCCCCCCAGGAGGGAGCCGGTCTGAAGGCCGATAACGGTGACCACGGGGATCAGGGCGTTCTTCAGGGCGTGCCGCCAGATGACGAGTTTTTCCGTCAGGCCCTTCGCCCGGGCGGTTCGGATATAATCGAGGCGGATGACCTCAAGCATACTCGAGCGGGTCATCCGCGCAATGATGGCTGTGGAATTGGCCGCCAGGGTTATCGCCGGCAACACCAGATGTTTTGGACTCTCCGCCCCGACCGCCGGCAGCCAGCCCAGTTGAATGGAAAAAAGAAGCATGAGCATCAGCCCCAGCCAGAAAACCGGCATGGAAAGGCCGAACAGGGCGATCATCATGCTTAAGTGGTCGAAGATCGAGTTCTGTTTTACCCCGGCTATGACCCCGGTGATCATGCCTACGAAGGAGGCGATGAGGATGGCGGAAAGGGCGAGTATGATCGTGTTGGGCAGTCTTGCCATTATTTCCCTGGTTACCGGGAGACCGGTCCTGGTAGACCGGCCCAGATCCCCCTGAACGAGATTTCCCAGAAAGGCAAGATACTGGGTAACCTGGGAGCGATCGAGCCCAAGCTGGGTGCGGATCCGATCCACCTGTTCCTTATCGGCGTGAGGTCCTGCCATAATGATGGCCGGATCCCCGGGAATGACCCTGACCATGGTAAAGATGATCAGGGACACCCCCAGAAGAACCGGGATCATTATGAGCAGCCTGCGAACAATGTATTGACCCATAGTTTAGCTGCTCTTCTTGAAGTTATTCGAGGGAGGCCTGCCTGGCGATGACCCTCTCCGTCGGATGAATCACGATACCCTTGACGTTCGATCTGATCGCCGTCACCTGGGCCTCGCTGTGGAGGAAGATCCAGGGGGCTTCGTCGTTGATGGCGGTCATGGCGTCTTTGTAGATTCTTCTGCGCTCTTCGGGCTTCGCGGTCTTGCGGGCCGCCTCGAGGAGGTTGTCGATATTGTCGTTCTTGAAGAACGAGGCGTTCTGGCCCTTCTTCGGCCATTCGCCGCCATGGAACAGGGCGTAGAGGCCGTAATCGGCATCTCCGGTCACCGTTCCCCAGCCCAGCATGAAGATCTTATGTTCCGCCACTTCCCTCTCTCTTAATACGAAGGGCAAATAGGTGCCCCACTCCATCATCCTGATGTCCGCCTTCACCCCTACCTTCAGGAGATCCGCGGCCACCGCGGTAGCTACCGATACGTCCATATAGTAACGGCCGACGGCGGGATGGAGGGTCGTCTCGAATCCCTTGGGGAAACCGGCCTCGGCCAGGAGCGCCCGGGCCTTCTCGGGGCTGTACTCGTAGGTTTTGATTGGCGTATAGCCGAAGATCCCCGGGCTGATCGGGGCATCTGAGACCCGGCCGATCCCGCCTAAAACATGCTTAACGATGGCTTCTTTGTTCACCGCGTGATTTAGGGCCTGTCTCACCCTCTTGTCGGTGAAGGGGGCTACCTGGTTGTTGAAGCCCATGTAGATGGTCCTTACACTCGCGGTGTTGTTGATGTTGATTGCGGGATTTGCCCTGAGACGGGGGATATCGAAGGGCGGGATCCTCACTGCCACATGAACCTCGCCGGTTTCGACCGCCACCACCCGGGAGGCGTCGTCGGGAATCGCCCGGAAGGTCACTTCCTCAAGGACGGGTTTATCTCCCCAGTAGGCGTCGTTTCTTGACATGACGAATTTGGTCCCCGGGACCCATTCTTTATAGACGAAGGGACCGGTTCCCACCGGCTTGGCAATCGGTTTGTCCCAGGAGGCCTTGATCGCAGCGGGGCTCTGGATGGCGTTGGCCTGATGGGTCAGGTTCCCCAGCATCGGCGAGAAGGGGAATTTCGTTTTGATTTTGATGGTAAGCTCGTCGACCACCGTAACCGCGGCGATCGGTGCGACCAGGAACCCGAATCTCGTCGCCGTCTTGGGATCGAGCCTGCGGTCGAAGTTTACCTTTACCGCCTCCGCGTTGAAGGGGGTGCCGTCATGGAATTTTACGCCCTTTCTCAATTTCAGGGTGTATTCCGTGGCGTCCGCCGATACTTCCCATTTTTCCGCCAGTTTGGGGGCTATTTCCCCGGCCGGGGTCAGCTCCAGCAGGGTCTCCACCATATGGTCCAAAACGGTGAAGCTGGGGGCGTCGGTGACGTGGTTGGAGTCCATCGAGAGGACGTCGGTTCCCTGGGCGATGACCAGTTTCTGGGGAACCGCCGGTTTTGCCTTGGCCGCCGCCTTCGGTTTTGCCGGGGCCGCCTTGGCCGGAGCCTTGGCCGGGGCCGCCTTGGCCGGGGCCGGGGCCGGTTCCGCCTTCGCCTTTACCTCCGCCGCTTTCGGTTTCTCCTCAGCCGGCTTGGTCTGGGCGAACGAGACGTTCCCGGAAACCAGGGCGACGAAGGCAAAGAGAAAGAGCGGCAAAAGAATCCTTTTCCAGGTGCTTGTCATGTAATACCTCCTTGTCTTTTTTCTTCGGTGAATTGGGTTGATGGGGAATGTTGAGTTATCTAACCAGCCAGTGGAAATCATATATACCTCAAGAAAAACAGCGTGTGCGTAATTCGCTTCGCACTTATATTATCGGGCGATTTTTGTCAAACAATTTAGCGGGGACTCAGAGGGAAATTCCCAGGTGAGGATCCGGAATACGGCTTGAAGTCCCTTAAGGGATGATATAAATAGAGATTTTAATCCGGTGGCTGGCAGGGAACATGGCGGAAATTAAATACGATTTGGATCAAAACTATCGGGAAATGATCGGGAAGCTGGCCGGCGGCTCTTCTCTGGTAAGACTTGAAGGGCTCCAGGGCTCCGCCCGTTCTCTGCTTGCAGCCAGAATCTTTCGTGATTTAGGCAAAACCATTGTTCTTATCGCCAGCAGCGAAAAGGAGGCCAGGGAGTTTGCCCGGGACCTTGTTCTCTTTCTCGGGGAGAAGGAGGTCGGCCTTTATCCCTCGGGGGAGCTTTTAACCCTGGAGATGTTTGCCAAGGACCGGGCGGCGGAGATTGCCCGGCTGGAGGTTCTTTTTCGTCTCCTTGCCGGGGAGTCGCTGGTCGTGGTTATCTCCGCTCAGGGGCTTTTGCAGAAAACCATACCCAAGGGGGTATATACCGAACAGGTCGGGATGTTCTCGAAGGGTTGTTTTCTGGACCGGGAAGAGCTTGTCTCCCAGCTCGTCTCAGGCGGGTATGAAAGGGTTTCCTTGGTTGAGGGAAAGGGACAATTCGCCCTCCGGGGAAATATCATCGACATCTTCCCGTTGTCCTACGACAGGCCGAGACGGATCGAGCTTTGCGGAGACGAGGTGGATTCGGTCAGGTCCTTTGATCCGGTCTCCCAGCGATCGACCGGGGAGGTGGACGAACTGTATGTTACACCGGCTGTAGAGGCGGTGCTTACGAGGGAGCGCCGGATTTCCGCAGCGGAGAATGTAAGGCGGCAGGCGGAGGAACTGGGTCTTCCCGGACAGGTAAAGACGAGGTTTGTCGAGGCCGTAAGGGATGAACAGCCGGGCCCGATGAATCCGCTATATCTGCCGTTGATTTATGGGGAAATCTCCTCCGGCGGAGGCCTAGGTGACCGGGAAAATAGCCGTTTTTCTGCCGGATGTATCTTCGATTACCTGCCCTGGGATGCCGCCCTGATCCTGCTTGAGCCTCCCCTGATCGAGAGGGGGATCGAGGCCCTGTTTAACGATCTGGACCGTCTTATCTTCAAGTCCGCCTCGGATGGGGGATTCTATCTGAACCGGTTGTCCTTCTGGCCTCAGAAGGAAGAGGTGAAAGAACGGGTTCGCCGTTATCAGCGGCTGGCTATAGAAGGGCTGCCCGGATCGACGAAGGATCCCCTGGAAGGGACCGGCGGCGAGACCTTCACCTTTACCACGGAAATCCTGACCGGGATCAAGACGGCCCTGACGGATCGGACAAGGCAGGAGGGGCTGCTGGCGCCCCTTGCCGGCCGAATCAGGGCCTGGATTAAGGAGGGGTTTCAGGTGGCCTTCTTTACCTCAGGTCCTGAGGAAGGCCAGCGGATAGCCCATCTGTTCAAGATGTATGACCTGCCTCCGGCTGAGGCAGGCGGTCCTTTTCTCGACGAACTGGCCGCTTCCCCCAGGGGCCGGCTAATCCTCCGGGAAGGCCATCTGGCCGAGGGCTTCCAAATGAACGGGCTTAAGCTCGTCGTCCTTACCGAAGAGGGCATCTTCGGGAAAAAGGCGCACCGCCTTCCGGCGAAACCGGCCCGGGAAGGGGCGTTTCTGGCCTCTTTCGGTGAGCTTAAAGAAGGCGATTTCGTCGTTCATACGGATTGCGGGATCGGTCTTTATCAGGGCTTAAGGAGGCTGTCCGTCGCCGATCTCGCCAACGATTATCTCCTCATCGAATATCTGGGCGGAGACAAACTCTATATTCCCGTTGACAGGATCGCCGTGATCCAGCGATACCTGGGACCGGACGGCTTCCGGCCCAGACTTGACAAATTGGGGGGAACCTCCTGGGAGTCGACGAAGGAAAAGGTAAAGGCCTCGATCAGGGAGGTGGCCGAGGAGCTGGTTGCCCTATACGCAACCAGAGAGGTGACCGAAAGACAGCCCTTTTCTCCTGTCGATGCGTTTTACGAGGAATTCTGCTCCTCGTTCGAATATGAAGAAACGGCCGATCAGGCCAGGGCAATCGCCGATATCATCGTCGATATGGACCGCCCCAAGCCGATGGACAGGCTCATTTGCGGCGACGCCGGTTTCGGCAAGACGGAGGTGGCCCTGCGGGCGGCCTTCCGGGCCATTGCCGACGGAAAACAGGTCGCCATTTTAACGCCGACGACGATCCTGGCGGAGCAACATTACCAGACCTTCCTCAGGCGGTTTAAGGATTTTCCCGTCTGTATCGGGGCCTTAAACAGATTCAAAGCCAAAGGGGAGATAAAAGATATTCTTGCGGGCCTGGACAAGGGGATGATGGATGTCGTCATCGGCACCCATCGTCTCCTGCAGAAAGACGTAAAATTCAAGAACCTGGGTCTGTTGATCATAGATGAAGAGCACCGGTTCGGGGTGACGGATAAGGAAAAGCTCAAGAAGATGCGCAACCTGGTTGATGTGCTCAGCATTTCGGCTACGCCCATTCCCCGGACTCTCCATCTGTCCCTCGTCGGCATCAGGGATCTGTCGATTATCTCCACCCCTCCGGCCGAGAGGATTCCGATTAAGACCTATGTCCTTGAGTTCGGAGAGGAGCTGATCCGGGATGCCATCCGCCGGGAGATGGAAAGGGGAGGCCAGGTTTTTTTTGTTCATGATCGGATCAATTCGATCTATTCTCTGGCGAGATTGATCCAGAGGCTGAGTCCCGAGGCGCGGCCGGCTATCGTTCACGGCCGGATGCCGCCGAAGGAGATCGAGGAGGTGATGGGACGTTTTGTCCGGGGAGAGTGCGACGTGCTTATTTGCACCTCGATCATCGCCTCGGGGATCGATATCCCCGCGGCAAATACGATCATCGTGAATCGGGCCGACCGTTTCGGCCTGGCGCAGCTCTATCAGATCCGGGGCAGGGTGGGCCGGGCAAAGGAAGAGGCCCTCGCTTATTTGCTTGTGCCTAAAGGGGCGATGCTTTCCGCGAGGGCGAGGAAAAGGCTCCAGGCAATCGAGACCTTATCCGAGGCGGGCTCCGGCTTCAGAATAGCGGGAAACGATCTCGAACTCCGCGGGGGAGGGAATATCCTCGGAACATCTCAATCGGGCCATATTCAGGCGATCGGCTATGAGCTATACGTGGAGCTTATGGAAAAAACCATCGCCGAAATTAAAGGCGAAGCGGCGCCCGAGCAGAAGCTGGATCCAGAGATAACCCTGGGGATTCCCGCCTATCTTCCCGAGGAGTATCTGGCGGCTCCGCAAAGAAGGCTTACGACCTACAAAAGGATCTCCCTTGCCGGGGGCGAGGAAGATCTGGCGGCAATAAGAGAGGAGCTAAGAGACTGTTTAGGCCCTCTTCCGCGGGAGGCGGATAATCTCTTTGCGGTGATGGAGATCAAGATCGCTCTTAAGGGGATAAAGGGAAAGAAGATGGGGTACGACGGAAGAAATTTCTCGCTGTCCTTCGATGAACAAGGCAAACCAGACCCGGAGAAGATCGTCGCCTTTTGCCGCGGGCGCAGGAATGTCAGGTTGACCCCGGACGGCAGGCTTGCCATAGCGGCCCCTCAGCTCAAAGGAGCGGTTATTTTAAAAGAGGCCCGGGAAATCGTCCGGGCTTTGAGTTGAAGGGACGGGCAGCTCTGTTCAAGAAGGCGGCCATAGATGGATTCGATTGTTTGAAGATGTTTAAGGTGATAATTTTATCGTTGCTGCTCCTTGCGGCCTGCGGGAAGCAGGAGCCGCCTCCGGCCCCCTACGTGGCCACGGTCAACGGCCAGAAGATATTTCTTGATGAATTCGAAGAAAAACTTAAAAGCTACATGGATCTCTTAAAGACCCTTGCCCCGGTCGGCGAGGGGGAATTCAAAAGGATAAGAGAGGCGGCGCTCGATTCCCTGATCGTCGAAAAACTGATTCTGCAAAGGGCGCAAGAGGTTATGGTAACGGTCCGGGATGAGGATCTGGATCGGTCTCTCGAGGAGATGAAGGAAGGACGATCGGGAGAAGAGGTGGAAAAGAATCTGCCTGAACTCAAAGATCCCCGCTGGAGAGAATCGCAGCGCAAGAGATTGATCATAGAGGCCCTCCTGGACCGGGAGGTATCGGCGAAGGTATCCGTAACGAACAGAGAGGCCCAGGAGTACTATAACAACAACAGATCGGCTTATGTGAAAACAAGATCCGTCCGGGCGGTTCAGATTGTCCTGCGGGATAGGGAGAAGGCCGGCAAGGCCAGAAAGAGGCTGGTTGCAGGAGAGGATTTCGGCCAGGTCGCCCGGGAGTTGTCTATCGGCCCTGAGGCCTCCCGGGGCGGGGATCTGGGATTCCTCCCGGAGGGGATCATGCCCGAATCTTTCGACAAGATGGCCTTCTCGCTGCCTCCGGGCAGGATAAGCCCGGTATTTAAGACCCTTTACGGCTATCACATAATCAAGGTGCTGGCGCGAGACGAGGGGGGAGAGGTGTCCTTTCCCCAGGTAAAAAACCGGGTCGTTGCGGATTTGAAAAGGGAAAGACACGAATCCCTCCATCGCGCCTGGATAGAAGGCCTTAAGGCCAAAGCGGTCGTGGTGATAAACAAGAATTTTCATTAGCTGTTACGGGAGGTATCGGTGAAAAGATTATTTATAGTTTGCCTGGCCCTGGTTCTGGCCTTCAACCCCGTGAATCCGGTAGAGGCGCAGGTGGCCGACCGGATCCTTGTGGTTGTCAACGGGGATATTATAACCCTTGGGGAATTTAATGCCTCGTTTGAACCGCTGCGGCTCCGGATAGAAGGCTCAAAAGAGGGGATGCAAAACAGGGCGCTCCTTGAGCAGGCAAGAAGCGATTTCCTCGAACGGATGATAAGTGAGCTCCTGATCGAGCAGGAGGCGCGCAAATCCGGGATCGCTGTCCGGGAGGAAGAGGTTATGGGGGCCATCCGGGATATGGTCAGGAAAAGAAACAGTTCCCTGGCCGAACTTGCCGCCGATCTGGCCAAGGAGGGAACATCCTTCGAGGATTATAAAAAGGGCATCAAAGGGCAACTGACGAGAATGAAGCTGCTCCGCCGGGAGGTCAAGGCCAAGGTGATCGTAACCCCCGGGGAAATCGGCGAGTATTATCGGAGGCATCTCGATTTATACGAAGGCCAGGAGGCAGTCCGGCTCAAACAGATCCTTATCCCTGTGCCCAGGGGCGCCGATGCCTCTTTCATCGAGCAGTCGAGGAAACTGGCCGAGGAGATTAGAGAGCGTCTGAGCGCCGGAGAGGCCTTTGAGAAGGTGTTTCCCCTTTATGCAAGACGCGGAAATATTACCGGCGGCGATCTCGGTTATCTCGAGAGGGGGGTTATGCACGGCGAGGTGGAAGAGGTGGCCTTCAGTCTGGGATTGAACGAGTTGAGTCAGGTAATCGAATCGCCGGCAGGTTTTCATATCCTCTCTGTGATCGACCGAAGGGGAGCGGGGACGAAAACCCTCGAAGAGATGCGGGAAGAGATCAGGGTCAGAATCGAAGAGGAGAAGATGGAAAAGCGATTCGAAGAATGGCTCGGGGGCTTGCGAAGGAAATCGTACGTGGAAATCAGGAAGTAAATATACTGAAGTATGCAGCACATTAGAATAAAAGGGGCGACCCAGCATAATCTGAAAAACATAACGTTGGACATTCCCCGGGACAGGCTGGTGGTCATAACCGGGGTAAGCGGTTCGGGGAAATCATCTTTGGCCTTTGATACCATTTACGCCGAAGGACAAAGGAGATACGTCGAATCCCTTTCTTCATACGCCCGCCAGTTTATCGGCCAGATGGACAAGCCGGAGGTCGAATCGATCGAAGGACTCTCGCCGTCCATAGCGATAGAACAGCGGATGACCGGTCATAACCCCCGCTCTACAGTGGGAACGGTAACGGAGATTTATGACTACCTGCGCCTCCTTTTTGCGAGGATCGGGATTCCCCATTGCCCCGACTGTAAAAGGGGGATCAGGCCCCAGACAATCGAGATGATGATCGAGGGGATCATGGGCCTTAAAGAAGGCACGAGATTCAATATCCTGGCCCCTCTCATCCGCGGGAAGAAAGGGGAGTTCCAGAAGGAGCTCAAGCGGCTTATCAAGGATGGTTATGTCCGGATCCGTCTGGATGGAGAATTGAGGGACCTGGCCCAGGATATCCAGATCGATAAAAATAAACGGCATGATCTTGATGTGGTTGTCGACCGGCTGGCGGTCAGGGAGGGGATAAGGGGAAGGCTCCGGGAGTCCCTCGAGTCGGCCTCTAAGCTCGCGCAGGGCCTGGTGAAGATAGAGGTGATAGGCGGGGAAGAGATCCTCTTTAGCGAACGGTATTCCTGTCCCGAGTGCGGTTTCAGCTTTCCCGAGCTGTCCCCGCGGGTATTTTCCTTCAACAGCCCTTATGGGGCCTGTCCGGAATGCTCCGGCCTCGGGACAAAGATGTTTTTCGACCCCGAACTGGTGGTCCCGGACAGGGAGCTGTCCCTCCGGGAGGGGGCAATAGTCCCCTGGTCCTCCCGCAACTCCTTGCCTTTTCATCAGATGCTCGACGCCCTGGTGGACCATTATAAATTCGACCTGAACTGCCCCTTCTACCGGCTTCCCGAGAGGATCAGAGAGGTTCTCCTCACGGGAACAGGGGAGGAGAAGATCAGGTTTTATGTTGACCGGCAAGGCCGGAGGTACTTCTACAGCAAGCCCTTTGAAGGGGTCTTGAAAAACCTTGAGAGGCGCTACCGGGAAACCAACTCCCAGACGATCCGGATGGAGCTTGCCAGATACATCAATCTCAAAGAGTGCTCCCTCTGCCGGGGGGCGAGGCTGAAGCCAGGGAGCCTGGCGGTTACCGTTTCGGGAAAGAGCATCTATGACATAGGCGCCCTGTCCATCGGCGATTGTCTGCAATTCTTTGCAGATCTTTCCCTCTCGACCCAGGAAAGGGTCATCGCCGAGAGGATCCTCAAGGAGATAAAGGCCAGGCTTAAGTTTCTTGCCGATGTGGGCATGGATTATCTGAGTCTGAATCGCGGGGCCGGCACCTTGTCCGGGGGGGAGGGGCAGAGGATTCGTCTGGCCACCCAGATAGGCTCCGGTCTCACCGGGGTTCTTTATGTCCTTGACGAACCGACGGTCGGCCTCCATCAGAGGGATAGCCAGAGGCTCATCAAGAGCTTAAAAAAGCTCCGGGATATGGGAAATACGGTCCTCATTGTTGAGCATGATCAGGATATGATGGAGGAGGCCGACCAGATCATCGACGTCGGTCCCGGGGCAGGGGCCGAAGGCGGTCGGATCGTGTTTCAGGGAACCGCACAGGAGATTCGCCAATGTCCCGAATCCCTGACCGGCGCCTATCTGTCCCGTCGTCTTTCGATTCCGGTGCCTGAAAAACGCCGGCTGATTTCGGGGCGGTTCATAATCATGGAGGGGGCAACGGAGCATAATCTCAAAGATATCGATATCCGGATCCCGACGGGGGTTTTCAGCGTCGTCACCGGGGTTTCGGGCTCGGGAAAGAGCACCCTGGTGATGGAGACCCTCTATAAGGTCATGGCCCGCCGTTTGAACCTTGCCGGAAGCGGCGCCGGAAAAATAAGGAAGGTCGTCGATTTAGGGGGAATCGAGCGGGTCATTGTGATGAATCAGCAGCCGATCGGCAGGACGCCCCGTTCCAATCCCGTTACCTATACGGGCATTTTTTCTCCCATCCGGGACCTCTTCGCCGGACTTGCCGATTCCCGGATCCGGGGATACAAACCGGGACGATTCAGTTTCAATGTCAAAGGGGGAAGGTGTGAGTCGTGCGAGGGCAACGGTCTCATCAAGATCGAGATGCATTTTCTCCCCGATGTTTACGTTACCTGCGATGCCTGCCGGGGAAACAGATTTCACGAAGATACCCTGGAGGTAAAATATAAGGGCAGCAACATCGCCCAGGTTCTCAATCTCACCGTAGAGGAGGCCCTGCCCTTTTTCGAGAATGTCTCTGTCATCAGGAACAAGTTGCAACTCCTTTCCGAGGTGGGGCTCGGCTATATTAGATTGGGGCAGTCCGCAACCACCCTCTCCGGCGGCGAGGCCCAGAGGATCAAGCTCGCCAGGGAATTAGGAAAGAGGGCAAACAGCAACACCCTCTACATCCTGGACGAACCGACCATCGGACTTCATTTCGCCGATGTTCAGAAGCTCCTCGGCGTCCTCATGCGGCTTGTGGATATGGGAAACACGGTGGTGGTGATCGAGCACAATCTCGATGTGATAAAATCGGCGGACTATGTAATCGATCTCGGCCCGGAAGGGGGCCCCGCAGGGGGTCGGCTGGTCGCCTGCGGGACGCCCGAGGAGGTTGCCGGGGTCGGTTGCTCCTACACCGGCCGTTTTCTTAAGAAGTGCCTCGAGGATGGGTCGCTTTAATATCGCCCGGGATATTGCCCCGGGATTTTTCAGCGGCCGCCGGAGGTTCAGGGGACGCTTACGCCGGCTTTGGGAATCTCCCGGCGGTACTCGATAGATTTGGCAAGGGTCATCTTGTCGAGATATTTAAGGTCGCTTCCCATGGGCACCCCCAGGGCGATCCTGGTGATCCCTACCTTGCTTCCCTCAAGCATCCGGCAAATCAAGAGGGCCGTGGAATCTCCGTTAACCGTGGGGTTGGTGGCGATGATGATTTCCCGGATTTGCTCCCGTTCGATCCGGTCCATCAGTTCCCTGAGTTTGAGCTGGCCTGGGCCTATCCCCTCCAGGGGGGCAAGGGCCCCGTGGAGGACATGGAACACCCCGGGGAAGGTCCCGCATTCCTCGATGGCGACCAGACCCTCCGGTTCTTCCACCACGCAGACCACTTGGGCATCTCTGGTACCGTCCCGGCAGATGCGGCAAAGATCCTCTTCGGCAAGGTTGAAGCAGCTCCGGCAGAAGGTTATCTTTTCCTTGACCTCGATGATCGCCTCGGCCAGACGCCGGGCATCGGCGGCGGAGCCCTTGAGGATGAAGGCGGCCAGGCGAGCCGCGGATTTTTCTCCGACGCCGGGAAATCTGGAAAATTCCCTTATCAGGTTCTCGACGGGAAGGGCATGGGCCTTGGACATGCTCCTGCCCTCTAAAGCAGGCCGGGGATATTCAAACCCCCGGTGATCCCCGCCATCGCCTGTGCAGCGGATTCCTGAGCCTTGCGTACCCCCTCGTTTACCGCCGCCACGACCAGATCCTGAAGCATTTCGACCTCTTCGGCATTGACCACCTCCTTTTCGATCTTAAGTTCAAGGAGTTGAAACTTGCCGTTCATTACGACGGTAACCATGCCGCCTCCGGAGGCGGCGGAAACGGTCTTTTTCTCCAGCTCTTCCTGGAGTCCGGCCATACGTTCCTGAAGAACCTTGGCCTGTTTCATTAAATTTCCAAGATTATGAGTCAATTTATTTTCCTCCTGAGTGGTTGTTATTTTGCTTCTTAATGATAATTTCTCTGATTTCCGCCTCCGGAAATACATCCAGAACCCTCTGGACGAGGGGATGGTTTATCGCCTCCTGCCGCAGGTGGTTGAGGCCGGAGACCCTGCTGGTTCCGTTAAGGCCGTCCTTCCCCTGTTCCTGGGGCTCGGGATCGAAAACCTCGATGACGATATCCGCCAGCTCCGGGAAAAAATCCTTCGAGAGACGCTTTAGCTCTTCGATCCGAGCGGTCTTTATGTCGTCTAAAAAGAGGTAGTTCCTGAAGAACCCGAGTTTCAATATCCCCTGTTCATATCCAAGATATCTGCCGTTTTCGAGTTTGGAGCAGACCACGGGATTGATTTTCTTAAGAAAGGCAAGATATCTCTCCCAGATATTCCCCTCTGCGTTTTGGTCCCTTGCCGATGCTCCTTCCCGGGACTGCTCTTTAGGCTCAAGAGGGGCCGGGAGGTTGATTCCCCCGGCGAGTTTTTTCTCAAGGTCTTCCATCCTGGAGATCACCGCGTCCAGGGGAAGGAAAGGTTCGCGGCCCGCCATCTTCACCAGGAGTAACTCGATGCTGATTTTAGGGTCAAAACTCCTCTTTATCTTTTCTTCCTCCCCAAGAAGGATATCGAGCAGCCGCTTCAGGTCGTCCTGTTCGCCCTCCTCGGTCTGTGTCTTTAATTCCGAGACCTCATCCGGGGCTAGATCAACGAGGGAGGCTTCCCGGCCCAGGATCTTGACGATAAGGAGATTGCGA
>JBBIJM010000053.1:0-18136 GCA_037445955.1 Syntrophobacterales bacterium | reverse complement strand
AAGGGAAGAAACTGGGGGCCTTCGGCGACATGGGGACCTTCAGTTTCGATTATGTCAAGACCATGACCACCGGCGAGGGGGGGATGATCGCGACCAATGACAAGAACCTCTATTTGCGCACCGAGTGGTACCATGACCACGGCCATGACCACAACCCCAAGGTGAGCCGGGCGATGGAGGGGAGATCGATCCTGGGATTCAACTTCCGGATGAGCGAGCTTCAGGGCGCCCTGGGCCTGGCCCAACTCCGCAAGCTTGATACCTTTATTGATATCCAGAGGAAAAACCGGGCCTCGATTGTCGAGGCCTTGAGGGAGGTGCCGGGGCTGAAATTCCGGACGGCGGCGGATGAAGAAGGTGATACGGCCACCTTCCTGGGTTTCAATTTCCCCGCGGAGAAAACGGCGAAGGAGTTCCAGCAGGCCCTGGCCTCCGATGGGGTCGATACGGTCTGTTTCAAGGAAAACTTCTGGCATTACGTGCCCAACTGGGAACATTTCCTCGCTCAAGCCACGGCCTCTTCCAGGAAATACCCCTTCGGCGATCCCGGCTATCAGGGAAAGGCGGAGTATCGCCGGGAGGATATCCCCCGGGCGGAGGACCTGCTGGGGCGCACGTTATTTTTCCTTATCCCGCTGAAACTGGCCCCGGAGAGGCTGGAGCAGATCAGGGGGGCGATCAGGAAGGCGTCAGGCCGGATTTAGGGAGGCAGTCATGATCGTCGTAACCGGCGGCGCCGGCTTCATCGGCAGCGCCTTTCTCTGGAGGTTAAACGAAGAAGGGATCGATCAGGTGGTCGTCGTGGACGATCTGGGCGTCGGCGACAAGTGGAAGAATCTGGTAAACCGATCCTACGCCGATTACCTCCACAAGGACGAGTTTCTCAAACTCATCCGGGCGGACGATCCGCCCTTTTCCGTAGAGGCCGTCGTCCATCTAGGCGCCTGTTCCTCGACCACCGAGCGGGACGCGGGGTATCTCATCGAGAACAACTACCGCTACTCCCGTCATCTGGCTGATTGGGCGATGCGAAAGGGGGTGAGGTTCATTTACGCCAGCTCCGCGGCCACCTACGGCGACGGGTCTCAGGGCTTCTCCGACAGCGACCAGGCGACCAAAGGGCTTCGTCCCATCAACATGTATGGCTACTCGAAGCATCTCTTCGACCTCTTCGTCTTGAGGAACCGCTGGGAAACCAGGATGACGGGGATAAAATTCTTCAACGTCTTCGGCCCGAACGAGTATCACAAGGGGGAGATGACAAGCGTTGTCTTCAAGGCCTTTCGACAGATCAGAGAGACCGGCCAGGTGCGCCTCTTCAAATCCTGCCGGCCCGAATACCAGGACGGAGGGCAGATGCGGGACTTCGTCTATGTGAAGGATTGCGTAGAGGCGCTCCTTTGGTTTTTGAAAAACCCCGGCGCCTGCGGGATCTTCAACCTGGGCAGCGGCCGGGCCAGGACCTGGAACGACCTCATCCGGGCGGTGTTTGCCGCCCTGGGGAAAGAGCCGCAAATCGAATATATCGAGATGCCGGAAAACTTGAGGAATCAATACCAGTACTTCACCGAGGCCCCCCTGGCGAAGCTTAAGGGCGCCGGTTATCCCGGGGGAGGCTCCTCCCTCGAGGAGTCCGTATCCGATTATGTGCGGGGGTACCTGGCGGCCCCGTCGCCGTATCTGTGAGGCAGAGGATGAAAACAGCCGTTCTCATTCCCGCCAGGTGGCAATCGTCCCGGTTTGCGGGGAAACCCCTGGCCCTGCTTGGGGGAAAACCGGTCATCCAGCATGTATACGAAAAGGCGATCAAATCCCCGCTGGTGGATCTTGCCGCCGTGGCAACGGACGATCCGAGGATCTTCGAGGCCGTCGAAGCCTTCGGCGGGCGGGCGATTGAAACCCGTCCGGTGCACAGATCGGGAACGGATCGGATCGCCGAGGCCGCCCTGACCCTTGGGCTTGTGGAAGACGACCTGGTGGTGAACATCCAGGGGGATCAGCCCCTCTTTGAACCGGCTCAGATCGGGGAGGTTATCGCCCCGCTTAAGGAAGACCCTTCCCTGCCGATGGCCACCCTGATCTATCCCATTGGGAGGCCGGAAGAGATCTCCGATCCCAACATCGTGAAGGCCGTTTTTGATGAAAACAGGTTCGCCTGCTACTTTTCCCGGGCCACGATCCCTCACGTCCGGGATGGGGGAAGGGCCCCGGTCTATTACAAACATCACGGGATTTACGCCTATCGCCGCCGGTTTCTCGATATCTTCGCCGCCCTGCCCGAAGGGGTGCTGGAGCGGCTCGAGGCCCTGGAGCAGCTCCGGGCTCTGGAACATGGCTACCGGATCAAGGTGGTCGAATCGTCCTTCGATTCTCTCGAGATCGATACGCCGGAAGACCTGAGGCGGGCCGAGGCCGGACTTCAGGTATCCCCTTCAGGTAGAGACGAAGGGGACTCCGGGAAACCTGGGGAACGCTAAAGAACCAAAGAGGTGTTGTATGGAGATCCAAGCAAAGATAAAAATCATGCCCTGCCTGGATATGAAAGATGGCCGGGTCGTCAAGGGGGTCAATTTCATAAATCTCAAAGACGCCGGGGATCCGGTGGCCCATGCGGCCTTCTATCAGGCCGAAGGGGCGGACGAACTGGCCATCCTGGACATTGCCGCCACCGTGGAAAACCGCAAGACGAGGCTCGCCTGGATTAAAGAGGTCGCCTCGGCCATCTCCATTCCCCTCACCGTAGGGGGCGGGATAGGCACGCTCGCTGATATGGAACTCGTCTTTGCCGCCGGGGCGGCTCGGGTATCGGTAAACAGCGCCGCGGTCAAGAATCCGGCGCTTCTCGATGCGGCGGCGGCCGAGTTCGGCTCCGGGCGCCTGACCCTGGCGGTGGATGCCCGGCGGAATAAGGCCCTGCCTTCCGGGTTCGAGCTGGTGGTGGCGGGTGGGACCAAGCCCGCCGGGATCGACGCCGTCTCCTTCGCAAAGGAGGGGGAAAGGCGCGGCGCGGGGGTCATCCTCCCCACCAGCATGGACGGAGACGGAACCCTTTCGGGCTATGATCTGGAATTTACCCGGGCCGTCTCCCAGGCGGTCCAGGTGCCCACGGTGGCCTCGGGGGGGGCGGGGAAACTGGAGGATTTTCTAGACGGCGTCGAAAAGGGCGGGGCGTCGATCCTGCTTGCCGCCTCGGTCTTTCATTTCCGCACCCTTAAGATCCGGGAGGTGAAGGAATATTTAAGAAAACGGGGAATTGCGATTTATCTCTAAAATAATCCTAAAGGGGGAAAATGTGGCACTTTTTTCAGAAAGACTGGCCCTGCTGTCATCGGAGAACGCCTTCAAGATCGGGCCTCACATAAGAGAAATCGAGGGAAGGGGGAGGCCGGTGGTCAAGTTGAACCTGGGCGAGCCGGATTTCCCCACCCCGGCCTATATAAAAGATGAGATCAAAAGACAGGTAGATCTGAACAACACCCGTTACGCCGATCCCCAGGGGATCCTGTCTCTCAGGGAGGCCATCGCCGGTCAGGTGGAGAAGACCAGAGGGGTTGGGGTGGAACCTGGACGGGTGGTGGTTTTTCCCGGGGTGAAGCCGACCATCGGCCTCGTCCAGCAGGTTTATCTCAATCCCGGCGACGAGGTGATCTATCCGGCGCCGGGGTTTCCCATATATGAATCCTTCATCCGTTATGTAGGCGGCATCCCCGTTCCCCTTATCCTGAAGGAGGAGGATCGGTTTTCCTTCCGGGGCGAGGACCTGGCCCGGCTGGTTTCCCCGCAGACAAAGCTCATCATCCTGAATTTCCCCTCCAATCCCACCGGGGCGGCGGCCACGAAGGCGGAGCTCGGGGAGATCGCCCGGGTCATAAGGAAATACTGCCCCCCGGAGGTGCGAATCTACTCCGACGAGATCTATGAGCAGATCATCTTCGACGGGCGGGGCCACCATTCGCTCCTCTCCGAAGAGGGTATGGCCTCCTGCACCATCCTCGCCTCCGGCCATTCCAAGGCCTACGCCTGGCCCGGCGGCCGGGTCGGCTATGCGGTGTTCCCCACCCGGAAAGAGGCGGAGGTCTTTACCACCCTCAACATCAATTACTTCTCCTGCGTCTCTCCTTACAACCAGGAGGCGGCCCGCCTCGCCCTGGAGGACGGAAGGGGCCGGGGGGAAATAGGAAAGATGGTCGAAGAGTTCCAGAGGCGGAAGGATTTTGTCTTGTCCCGTTTGAGGGAGATTCCGGGGATCACCTGCCTTTCCCCGGAAGGGGCCTTTTATGTCTTCCCCAACATCGAGGGAATATGCCGGAACCTCGGCGTCTTCGATCTCTACGAAGGCCTGGAAGAGGGAATCCGCCGCAGGACAAGCGCCGCCACCATCTTTCAGATGTTTCTCCTCTACGAGCACCGGGTGGCAAGTTTAGACCGCCGTTCGTTCTGTTTCGCCGGCGCGGAGGATCAGCATTACCTGCGGTTTTCCTTTGCCGCCTCCCGGGAGGAACTGGCCCAGGGGATGGACCGCCTCGCGGAGGCCGCCCGGGATAAGGCGGGCATCGAGAGATTTGTCGCGGGAGGAGAAAATCTCTTCTCTTGAAGGGAAGGATCGAAAATACCGTAAGGAGGGGCTATGAAGATCGAGTCGGCAATAGGGGTGATAACCGGCGGGGCATCGGGGCTGGGGGAGGCTTGCGTCCGGATGCTCGTGGGTCGGGGGGCCAAGGCGGCCATTTTCGACTTGGCCCAGGAGCGGGGAATGGCGCTTGCGGCTGGGCTCGGCCCGGGGGCCCTGTTTGTAAGGACCGATGTAACAAGCGAGGAAAGCGTGCAAGCGGCGATCGCAGCCACCCTCGAGCGATTCGGCGCGATCAACCTGGCGGTCAATTGCGCCGGGGTGGGGGATCCGGCCAAGGTGCTCTCGAAGAGGGGGCCCATGGCCCTGGATTTCTTCCGGCGGGTGGTGGAGATCAATCTCACCGGGACTTTGAACGTGATTAGGCTTGCGGTTGCGGCGATGATGAAAAATGAGCCGCACGAGGACGGCGAACGGGGGGTGATCATAAACACCGCCTCGGTGGCCGCCTTTGACGGCCAGATCGGCCAGGCGGCCTACAGCGCCTCGAAGGCCGGGGTAGTGGGCATGACCCTGCCCATCGCCCGGGAATGCGCCGATTACGGCGTGCGGGTGATGACCGTCGCCCCGGGGCTCTTTGCCACCCCCCTTATGGCGGTCCTGCCTGAGGCGGTTCAGACGGATTTGGCCAAAAGCGTTCCCTTCCCGAAGCGGCTGGGGGATTCGAACGAATTTGCCGCGCTCGTCATCCACATAGTGGAAAACAGGATGTTAAACGGGGCCTGCATCCGCCTGGACGGAGCGCTCCGCATGGCGGCCCGCTGAGGTAATTTTCCCTTTAAGGAGGTAGAGAGTGGACAGGATATTTCGATGGAAGAGGGACGGGGATATCGGGGTGGTGACCTTCGGGGCCGAGGGCGAGGCGATGAATACCTGGAGTGATCAGGCCTTCGCCGATTTCAACGAGGTCGTAGACGGGCTCGACCGGGAGCCGGGATTAACCGGGGCGATCATTATCTCGGGAAAACCGGATAATTTTCTGGCCGGGGCCAATCTGAGACAGCTTTCTCAGCTCACAGACCGAAAAGAGGCAGGAAGGGTAATCGGCCAGTTTCACGATTCCTTTGACCGGCTTGCCTCACTTAAGATCCCCACCGTGGCGGCGGTTCACGGTTACTGTCTGGGCGGCGGCCTGGAGTTTGCCCTGGCCGCAACCGCCATTATTGCCCGGGAAGCCCCGACGACGTTGATCGGCCTTCCCGAGTGCAACGTCGGCCTCTTCCCCGGGGGCGGGGGAACCCAGCGTCTCCCCCGCCGGATCGGCTATAAGGCGATCGATCTGATCCTCAAGGCCGACATGCTCCCTGCCCGGAAGGCCCTGGAGCTGGGGATCATCGACCGGCTCGTGGGCGCCGAGGTGGATCTCCTTGCCGCAGCCGGGGCCTTTTTGAAGGAAATCGTATCGGGCACGGCGCAGCTGAAAAGACCTTCCTTCGATTTCTCCGATGTCGATCAGGCAATCGAGAAGGCGAGGCAGGGGGTGCTTGCGGCCGGTCGCGGCCGGCTTCTTCCCGGGCCGAAAGGGGCGATTGATTCGATCCGGGAAGGATTGAAGGTGAGCCTTGCCCAAGGACTCGCCATTGAAAAGGAGAATTTCATAACCGCGGTGCTTACAAATGAGGCGAAAGGGAGCATCAACAGCTTTTTCCTGAAATCCCAGAGCGACAAGCCCAAGGCGATGATCACCAAGGGGTTTGCGCCGCGGCCCCTGGGGAAAATCGCCGTTTTAGGACTTGGGACCATGGGCCGGGGGATTATCGTGGATATCCTGAGGCATACGGACCTTTCTGTTCTGGCGGTCGATCTTCCCGAGGCCCTGTCTTCAGGGAAGGAGGGGATAACCAAGATTCTCACCGATCTCGACCAGAAGAAGCAGCTCAAACAACCGGTGGCTTTGCTCCTGGCCCGCCTGGAGGTAACCCCGGAATACGAGAAATGCGCCCCTTGCGATCTTGTCATCGAGGCGGTCTTCGAGAACCTCGAACTTAAGGAAAATATCTATCGACTGCTTTCCGGGATAGTTTCCCCGGAGGCCATTCTGGCGAGCAACACCTCCTCCCTGTCGATAAACCGGATGGCCGCCTACGTGAAGAATCCGGAGCGCTTCGCCGGCCTCCACTTCTTTTCTCCCGTGTGGCGGATGCAGCTTGTCGAGATCGTCCGCGGCGAGGGGACGAGCCGGGACACCCTGGACAATCTTCTTGCCTTTGCCGCCCAGTTAAGGAAGCGCCCCCTGGTCTGCAAGGATTATCCGGGTTTTGTGGTAAACGCCCTCCTGTTTCCCTACTTTGTGGCAGCCCTGGAATATGTGGAGGCGGGGACCCCCATCGAAGAGGTGGACGGGGCCCTGCTCGATTTCGGGATGCCCGTGGGACCCATCCGGCTCATCGACAATGTGGGCATCGACGTACCCTACAAGGTGCTCCAGGGTTGGGGAAGGGAACAGCGGACCTTGAAACAGGTGGTCAGCTCCGGTCGGCTGGGCCTGAAGAAGTCGGGCCAGGGATTCTTCCTGGCCGACGGCCGGGTGGATCCCGGGGTTCTCCCGTTGATCGAAAGGAAGGAGGGCGGGAAGGTCGCCGGGGAAGAGATAGCCGTCAGGCTCCATGCGGAAATGGTAAAGGCGGGCAAGGCCCTGCTCGATCAGGGGATTGTCGATGATGCCCGCCAGATCGACATAGGGATGATCTGGGGGGCCGGCTTCCCCGCGGACAAGGGCGGACCGATGAAATGGGCCGACCTGACCGGCTTGAGCGGGAGTCTCTTCGGCGGGGATTTCTATCGGGGCTGAGGCGTATCCGGAAAAACGATCGGCGGGGGAGGAAATCCTCCGCCTGCCGATGGCAAGACTGACCAACGGGAGGAAGCCATGATAACCTTAAGCGCGCTGCAAAGTTTCCTCGGCTTATGCACCCTGATCAACATGGGGATTCTGCTTGTCTGGTTTTTGGTCTTTTCTTTCGCCGGCGAGTGGGTTTTTGGCCTGCACCGGGAGAGGTTCAAGATGACCAGGGAGACCTTCGACGGGATCCACTATGCCGGCCTGGCTATATACAAGCTCGGGATCTTCCTCTTCAATCTGGTGCCCTATGGGGCGTTGTCCCTGATTGATTGAAGGCTTTGCATAATATGAGGGCTTTGAATAATGTCTCAAGGAGGAGGAGTTCAAACGACGGGAACTCTTAATGCTTTCGACTTGTTTAAGATTTCTCCCTGCGGTCGAAATGACAAGATCAGCAATACTTCAAAGCCCTCTGATTAATGATCCGAGGGCGGCGGGGTTTTTCTATCGGGCCGTTTTATCCGCAAGGTCAGAAAAAGGGAAATGATAAGGACGATAAAGAAAATCACCCAGGCCAGCCAGTAGTTTCCCTCGAGGTCGTAGACCAGACCCGCGATGATCGGGCCGAGTACCCCGCCCAAGGAGCCGGATCCTAAAGTAATACCTACGAACTTGCCGAAAGAATCCCGGCCGTAGTATTCCCTGATCAGGGCGCCCCTGAGGGCGGCGATCCCGCCGAAGCCTACGGAAAACAAAAACAAAAACAGATAGAGAAAAGGTTCGAGGTGAATAAAGAAGAGGGCGACGATCCCCAGGGCCATGAAGCCGTGGCCCCAGGCGATGACGTGCCTCTTGTCCATCCTGTCCCCCAGCCAGCCCAGGCCGAAACGGCCGACGATGCTGATGAGGGGAAGACCGGCGGCTACAAAGCCCGCCTTCGTCCGGGGAATCCCCAGGGTCGAGAGGTAGGGCATGATATGGATCACCACCGCCGCCAGGGCCATGAGTCTCAGTCCTTCGGTAATGTTGATGTACCAGAAGGAACTGGTTCTTACCACCTCTCTGAAATCCTGATTGTACTCCTGTGCCGGGGGAGTTATCCCCTGACCCGGGACCGCCGCAGGCTCCGCCCCGTCGGGGAGGTAGCCGTAGGTCTCGGGTTTCGTGCGCATAACGAAGGCGAGAGGAATGCCCATTATCAGGAGGAACACCCCCAGAATAAAGATCGCCCCCCGCCAGCCCTGGGTATCGATAAGCCACACGACCACCGGTACCATGAGACCGCTTGCCCCGAAACCCGCGGAGAGGATTCCCATGGCCTTGCCCACGTTTTTGCTGAACCAGTTGGCAACGGCGGTCATGGTGACCACGCTGGTGCAGGCGCCGGCGCCCATGCCCACCACGAGGAAGGAGAGGTAGAACATGGGCAGGGAGCCGGAGGAGCTCAGGAGGAAAAGGCCAAGCGAGGCGCTTATTATCCCTAAGAAGGTGATCTTTCTCGTGCCGTACCGATCGACGAGATAGCCGAACAGCGGGGCGAAGAGTCCCATCTCCAGGCCCCGGAGGCTCGCGGCGAAGGAGACCTCGGTGTAGCTCCAGCCGAACTCCTTGACCAGGGGTTCGAAAAAGGCGGTAAAGCCGAAGAAGACGATGCTGCTGATGTAGAAGCTAAGGAGGAACCCGGCTAAGACGATCCACCAGCCGTAGAATATTCTGGTCGGCATCTCTAGGGTAAACCCTCGAGATTCGGAGGAAGTGAATTTCGGTTCATTGCGCCCTGGTATCATTTATTCTTCCGGAGGGAAAGAAAAAAATGCGTACTGGCAAAGCCCCCGGAAGAACTGACTCCTCTTCCCCCTCTTTTTTTTCCAAATAGCCCTCATCATGTAAGCGGAGGCATCCTTGACTTCCCGGCGATCATCGATTAAGGTCAGCCTTAAATGACCGGTCAGGGTCATTTCCGTATTCGGCGGGCGTTTACATGGAAAACATAAGCGAAATCCTGTCCGGGTCTCTGGTGGAGCCTACGGTTTGGGCGGTGGTATTTGCCTATGGGGGCGGGGTGCTGGTCAGCTTTACCCCCTGCGTCTATCCGGTCATTCCGGTGACCGTGGCCATCGTCGGGATGCGCGGGGCCGGGGGCAAGGGAGGCGGATTTATCCACGGCCTCTGCTACCTGCTCGGCATGGCTTTGACCTATACCCTGATGGGAATGATCGCCGCCCTCACCGGGAAGGTATTTGGCCAGTGGCAGGCGAACCCCTGGTTCTATTTCCTTCTGGCGAACTTTTTTATCTTCCTGGGCCTGGCCTCTCTGGGGGTTTTCCATCTTTCCCTCACCCTCCTGCCCGGTATCAATCCGGAAGCGGTGGGGCGGAAAGGCCCCGGGGGCACCGTTCTTTTAGGGGCCTTGTCCAGTCTCGTCCTGGGCCCCTGCACCGCCCCGGTTCTTGCGGTAATTTTAGGTTATGTGGCCCTGGGACAGAATCTCCTGTACGGGGCGGCCCTTCTCTTTTCTTTTTCCCTGGGACTGGGAACGCTCCTGCTTCTCCTGGGCGCCTCGACCGCCCTCATCCTGAGGCTGCCCCGGGCGGGGGCCTGGCTGGGATTCGTGAACAAGGTCTTCGGCCTGCTTTTTCTCGGGGTGGGGGAATATCTGTTGATTCAAATGGGCATGAGGTTGTAAAGGAAAGTTATGGACAGGATGCTAAAGAAAGCCGCCGGATTAGGAAAGAAAGGGTGGATCGTCATGGCCGCCCTGTTTGTGTTTACCCTGGGGGCGGATGCGGCCTTAGCCGAGAGGGCGCCGGATTTTGTGTTGAAAAATCTCCAAGGGGAGAAGTTTCGGCTCAAGGATCACCTGGGGGAACCGGTGCTCCTCATCTTCAGCACCACCTGGTGCCCGTCGTGTGTGGCCGAGATCCCCCGGTTCAAAGAGATTCAGGCCCGCTATCAGAAAAGGGGACTTAAGATCGTCAACATCAATGTGATGGAGACCAGAGAGAAGGCGGCCAGATTCCAGGAAAGACACAAGCTGCCCTACCCGACCCTCCTTGACTCTCAGGGTGATGTGGCCAACATCTACCGAATCCAGGGGGTTCCCACCCTGGTTCTGCTGAGCCGGGAAGGACGGGTCGTCTGCCGGCCCTGCGTGGTTATCGACGGGCACCTGGAGAAACTCCTGAAGAAGGGTTGACCCGGCCCCTAAAGTATCGAGAGTTTTGAATCATGTCCGTCCCATAGCTTAAGCGCTTGAAAGACCGCCGTTCGTTCAGGCTGCCGGGAGAAATCCCTAACTAGAGTGAAAACATTGAGATTTCAAGTCGTCTTGGCTATTTGCAACAACCTTGCTCCAAACCGGTAATTGCCCTTGACATTCCCGGCCCTTTTCTTTTATCGTGTTCCATCGTTTGGTGGAACTATATTGTGGAACAGGATGATGGCGACTCCCCTGGACAAGGCAAGGCGCGATCCCGAATCGATGAAGGCGAGAATCCTTCAGACGGCCCGCCGGCTCTTCGGCCGGTACGGGTATCATGGGGCGACGACCAGGATGCTCGCCTGTGAAGCGGGGATCGACGTTTCGACCCTCCATTATCACTGGGGCGACAAGAAAGACCTCTACGAGGCGGTGGTTCTCGATATTCACAAGGACCTGCGCCTGAAACTAATCGAGGTGGAAAGGATGATCCGCGGCCTGGACCTTTCCCGGAGAATGGCCATCGCCATAGATCAGATGACCGATTATCTCTTCGAACATCCGGAGATATCGAATCTGCTTCTTTTGCGTTACGTGACCAAAACCCGCCCCGAGGACCGGCTCGATTTCCAGGTCACCGAATTCACCGCCGACATCGCCCGTTCCATGGGACTTGCCCGGGACAGGAAAAACGTCCCGCCAGAGGCGGCGATGGAGGTCTGGGCGGTAATGAATTCCCTCCTTACCTTTGTGGCGGGAGAGGAGTTTTTCCGCTCGCTGCTTAAGGTAAACAGGGAGCAGTACACGGCCTTAGTGAAGGACACCCTTCGATTCATCAATATTCCCGCCTTTGCCGGGGTTGCTCTTCCGATCTACGATCAATAAGAAGGGAGGAAAAAATGGCGCTCAACAGGGAGGCAATCGGGAAGAAGATAGGCCCTATCACCAAAGAGTACGATTGGAAGGACGTAATCCTCTATGCCTTAGGAGTTGGAGCGGGTTTTGATGATCTGGATTATGTATATGAAAAGAACTTAAAAACGATCCCCAGTTTCTCCATTGCGGCGATCTTCGAATTCCTGGGGCAGGCGGCGCTGTCGGCGAACATCAACCTCGCCGGGGTGCTCCACGGGGGGCAGGATCTGATCTTCCATAACCCGATCCCGCCTTCGGGCAAGCTCATCACCGAGGGGAAAATTACCCATTATTACGACAAGGGACAAAAAGGCGCCCTGATCATCGCCGAGAGCGAAACATACCACTCAAACGGCAAGAAGCTTTTCACGAATATTATCACCATCTTCAGCCGTTTCGACGGGAACTTCGGCGGCCCCGACTCCCCCCCTTCCCAGGTGACGATTCCGGCAAGAGAGCCGGATTATGTGGTAGAGGCCCGGCCTTCCGTCGATCAGCCTCTCCTGTACCGTCTCTCCGGCGATGTTTTTGAGCTCCACGTGGACCCCGAGTTCGCTCGCCTGGCGGGATTTCAAAAACCCATCATGCACGGCCTTTGCACCCATGGTTTCGCCTGCCGGGCCCTGATTGCTAAGCTTACGCCGGGACAGCCGGAGCTGGTGCGCAGGCTTACCTGCCGATTCACCAAACCGATCTATCCGGGCGATCCCATCAAGATTCTCATCTGGAAGACCGCGGCTAATCTGGCCAACTGGCAGGTGATAAACACCGCCGCAGGCGAGGTGGCGATCGATCAGGGGGTCTTTGAATATGGCGAAGTTCCTAAAGATGAGATCCGCTTTGACGGACGGGTCGCCGTGATTACCGGGGCCGGGGGAGGTCTGGGAAGGGCTTATGCCTTGGAGCTTGCCCGGCGCGGGGCGAAGGTGGTGGTGAACGATTTCGGCGGGGCCCAAGACGGGGTGGGCGGAGGTTCTCAGGGGCCGGCAGACCGGGTGGTGGCCGAGATCAAGGCCGAAGGAGGCCAGGCCGTGGCGAATTATGATACCGTAACCACCCCGGAGGGGGGCGAGGGGATCGTCCGCTGCGCCCTCGATCATTATGGAAGGCTGGATATCCTCATCAACAACGCGGGGATACTCCGGGACAAGAGTTTCATCAAGATGGAGGAGGAAAACTGGCGGGGGGTGCAGGACGTTCATCTCCACGGGGCCTTTCACGTGACCAAGCCGGCCGTAAGGATTATGCGGGAGCAGGGTTTCGGCCGGATAATACTTACCACCTCCGCCGCCGGCCTCTACGGGAATTTCGGCCAGACCAACTACGGCGCAGCCAAGATGGGGCTTGTGGGTTTGATGAATACCCTCAAGCTCGAAGGGGCAAAGTATAACATCACCGTCAACACCGTTGCCCCGGTAGCGGCCTCCCGGCTAATGACCGATATCCTGCCTGCCGAGGCCCTGGATAAACTGAAGCCGGAATTTGTAGCGCCCCTGGTCTTGTACCTGGTTTCGGACAGATGCGAGGAAACCGGCCGGATTTACAATGCCGGCGGCGGCTGCTACAACCGGGCCGCGGTGATGACCGCCCCGGGGGTGGTTTTGGGCGACGGCGGGAGGGTCCCCTCCCCGGAAGAGGTGGCCCTCCACTGGGAGAAGCTAAGGTCCTTTCCGAAGGCAAGGGAGTATCGGGAGCTTAGGGATCTTATGAACGACATGTATCAGGTGATCAAGTAGCCGCAGGCGATCTCAAGGAGGAAGGAAATGATCGGGATTACTTCATACGGCGCCTACATCCCCAGATTGAGGATGGAGAGAACCGCCATGTTCGAGGCGATGGGCTGGTTCGCCCCGGCCCTCATCATGGTGGCCCAGGGGGAGCGTTCTTTCTGCAACCATGACGAAGATTCTCTGACCATGGCCGTTGCCGCAGCCCGGGACTGCCTTGCCGGCCTGGATAAGGGGGCCGTCACCCAAACCTGTCTCTGTTCCACCACCCTGCCTTTCCTCGACAGGCAAAACGGGGCCATCCTGGCCTCGGCCCTGAACCTCAGGAGGGAAATCGTGACCGCCGATTTTACCTCTTCCCTCCGGGCCGGCACCACCGGCCTTCTTGCCGCCCTGGACGGGGTCCGGGCGGATGAGGAAAGAACGATCTTGGTTGCCGCCACGGACAAGCGGGAGGCGAGACCGGGCTCTTTTTACGAGATGTGGTTCGGCGATGGCGCCGCCTCGGTCCTTGTGGGAAGAGAGGGGGTGCTTGCCGAATTCCTCGGGTCCTACAGCGTCTCCTATGATTTTGTCGATCATTACCGCGGGGCGGGAAAGCGATTCGACTACACCTGGGAGGAACGCTGGGCCAGGGACGAGGGTTTCGCCAAAATCGTTCCAGAAGCGGTGAGGGGCCTTTTTGAGAAACTAAAGATCACGATGGCCGAGGTGGACCGGTTCGTTTTCCCCTGCCTCTTCAAGGCGGAGCAGAAGGCCATTGCCCGCAGCCTCGGCGCTCCTCCGGAGAAGGTGGCGGACAATCTCCACGAACTTTGCGGCGAGACCGGGGCCGCCCACGCCCTGCTCATGTTCGTATCCGCCCTCGAGCAGGCCAAACCAGGCGAACGGATCCTCCTTTTGGGATACGGCCAGGGGTGCGACGCCCTTTACTTTCGGGTCACCGAAAACATCAACCGGTTGAAACCCCGCCGGGGGGTGGCAGGGAGTCTGGCAAACAGGAAATCAAGCGGCAACTATTTGAAGTTTCTCAAGTTCCGTGGCCTCATCGAGCCGGAGGAGGGCATCCGGGGTGAGGCGCCGACCCAGACCGCCTTAAGCGCCCTCTGGCGAAAGCGGGGGATGATCCTGGGGCTTAAGGGAGGCAGGTGCACGAAATGCGCAACCGCCCAGTTTCCCAGGATGGATATCTGCGTGAATCCCGCCTGCCAGGCGGCAGGCACCCAGGAAGACTACGAATTTGCCGATCGAAAGGGGCGGATCAAGACCTTCACCGGCGATCTCCTGGCGGTTTCCGATGATCCACCGGCGATCTACGGGATGGTTCAGTTTGACGGGGGAGGCCGGTTCATGGCGGATTTCACCGACTGTGAACTCTCCGGATTGAAGGTGGGGATGCCCGTTGCCATGTCCTTCCGCAGACGGTATGTGGACGGGGATAGGGGTTTCTCCGGCTACTTCTGGAAGGCGGTGCCCTTAACCGGCGTCTTGGCGATAGACGAGATCCGTTTCGACGGCCGGGTGGCCATCGTCACCGGCGCCGGAGGCGGTCTGGGGAGGGCCTATGCCCTGGCCCTGGCGGCAAGGGGGGGCAGGGTGGTGGTGAACGATTACGGCGGCACCCGGGACGGATCGGGAGAAGGGTCTTCACAACCGGCTAACCGGGTGGTCGAGGAGATCAGGAGCCGGGGCGGCCAAGCCGTAGCCAGCTACGACAGCGTGGCCTCCGTCCAGGGGGGCGAGAACATCGTGAAGAAGGCCCTGGATGCCTTCGGCCGGGTGGATATTTTAATTAACAATGCGGGGATCCTCCGGGACAAAAGCGCAATCAAGATGGAAGAGCAGGACTGGAAGGCGGTGCTCGATGTCCATCTGGACGGCGCCTACCATGTGACGAGACCGGCCTTCCGGGCCATGCGGGAAGGGGGCTACGGCCGGATCGTCATGACCACCTCCGCCTCGGGGCTGTACGGCAATTTCGGCCAGTCAAACTACAGCGCCGCCAAAATGGCCCTGGCGGGGATGATGAATACCCTGAAGCTCGAAGGTCAGAAGTACAACATCAAGGTAAACACCGTAGCCCCCACGGCAGCCTCCCGGCTCACGGAAGACATAATGCCCCCGGAGGTCTTCCAGAGACTATCGCCGGACTACGTTACCCCTCTGGTTATGTACCTCGCCTCGGAGCGCTGCGAGGATTCGGGGTTCATCGTAAATACCGGGGCGGGCTATGTGAGCCGGGCGGCCATACTCACCGGTCCGGGTACAAAAACAGGCGACGGCCAGAGGATCCCTACGGTGGAAGATATCCGGGACGACTGGGAAAAGATCAACAGGATCTCTCCCGGGAAGGAATACGTAGACGCCGGCCAGGCGATCGTGAGTCTGCTTACCACCCAGGGGCAGACCCCGGAGGAACCGCAGGCCGCCCTGCCTGAGCCCGGGGGCGTCGGGGAGGTTTTCAGAAATATGGCGGCAAACTTTCAGGCCGAGGCGGCCGCCGGGCTCGATCTGATATTCGAATTTCAGATCGCTGGCCCCGGGGGAGGCGATTGGAGCGTGACGATCAGAGATGGGGCCTGCCGGGTGGAAGAGGGCCGGGCGGCCAAGGCCACGACCAAGATAATAATGGCCGACCTGGATTTTCTGAAGCTCTTAACCGGCGAACTCGACGGGATGAAGGCCTTCGGCTCCGGGAAGCTGAAGGTGGAGGGAGACCTGATGAAGGCACAGCTCATCGGAAAACTCTTTAAGATAAAGAAGCCTTAAGCTGAAGGAACGGGAGGGACAAATCATGGCCGAAGGCATCCGGGATAAGGTCGCCATCGTGGGGATGGGTTGCAGCAGATTCGGGGAACGCTGGGATAAGGGGGCGGAGGAACTGATCTTCGAGGCGTTTGCCGAATGTCTGGCCGACGCGGGCATCGAGAAAAAAGAGATAGAGGCCGCCTGGCTCGGTACCTGCATGGAAGAGGTCGGGGTGGGGAAAAGCGCCATACCCCTGGGGGTAACCTTGCGGCTGCCCAATATCCCCATCACCAGAACGGAGAATTTTTGCGCCACCGGTACCGAGGCGTTTCGCGGGGCCGTCTATGGCGTGGCCTCCGGGGCCTACGACATCTGTCTTGCCCTGGGGGTGGAAAAGCTCAAGGATACCGGCTACGGAGGCCTTCCCAGCGCCGGGAGCAATTTCGGAACCCTTAACTGGCTGTGGTTTCCCAACGCGAGCGCCCCGGGGCTTTTCGCCCAGCTCGCCTCGGCCTATGCGGCCAAGTACCGGATTGCCGACGGCGATCTCAAGCGGGCCATGGCCCACGTGTCCATGAAAAGCCATGCCAACGGTGCCTTGAATGAAAAGGCCCATTTGAGGAAAGCGGTCTCTATGGATCAGATCATGACAGCTCCGATCATCGCCCATCCCCTAGGGCTTTTTGACTGCTGCGGCGTGAGCGACGGGGCGGCCTGCGCCATTGTCACCACCCCGGAGATAGCCCGGCGTCTAGGCATAAGCAATCCGGTTACCGTCAAATCGATCCAGCTCGCGGTGAGCAGCGGCTACGAAGGGGGCTTTAACGAGTGGGACGGGGAGCACTTTGTCACCACCAGCGCCTGCAGCAGCCGGGCTTATAAAGAGGCGGGGATATCGGACCCCCGGAAAGAGATCTCGATGATGGAACTGCTCGACTGTTTTTCCATTACCGAACTGGTCACCTACGAGGATCTGCACATTTCCCGGCGGGGGGAGGCCTGGAAGGATGTGCTCGACGGTTTTTACGATAAGACGGGGCCTATCCCCGCCCAGGTGGACGGCGGGCTTAAGTGTTTCGGCCACCCCATCGGGGCCTCGGGGCTCAGGATGATCTACGAGATGTACCTCCAGCTTCTGGGAAGGGCCGGGGCCCGCCAGCTCGATAACCCCCGTTTGGGCCTTACCCACAACCTGGGGGGTTTCCCCTATCAGAACGTCTGCGCCATCTCCATTGTGGGCAGGGCCGAGGGCTGAAAAGGCCGCTTTGGGCCTGCCGGGATAAGTACGGAAAGGTAGTGATCGAGCCTATGGAAATCTTAAACTATACGGAAGAACACCGGATCTTTCGGGAATCCCTGCGGCGGTATCTTGAGAAGGAGGTGGCTCCCCGGGTGGAGGAGTGGGAGGAGGCGGGCATCGTTCCCAGGAGCGCCTGGAGAAAACTCGGCGAGCAGGGCTTCCTCTGTATGGATGTGCCGGAGGAATACGGGGGCCTCGGGGCGGATTTCCTCTATTCGGTGATCATGATCGAGGAGATGACCAGGACGAACTGTTCGGGGCTGGCCGCCTCGCTCCACAGCGATATCATCGTTCCCTATATCACCGCTTACGGCACGGAAGAGCAGAAGAGAAGGTATCTGCCCGGCTGCGTAGCCGGCGAGATCATCACCGCCCTGGCCATGACCGAACCCAATGCCGGCAGCGACCTGGCGGCGATGAAGACTCAAGCCCGGGAGGACGGACAGGAGTACGTCTTAAACGGCCAGAAGACCTTCATCTCCAACGGGATCAACTGCGACCTCCTGGTACTTGCCGCCCGGGATCCTTCGACCTCCAATCCCCACGCCGCCGTTGATCTCTTCCTTATCGAGGCGGGAACCCCGGGCTTTGAGAAGGGACGCCGGATCAAGAAGATCGGCTGGCACAGCCAGGATACTGCGGAGCTTTACTTCAGCGACTGCCGGATCCCCAGGACCGCCCGCCTGGGCGAGAAAGGGACGGGCTTTGCCAAGCTGATGGAGAAGCTCCAGCCCGAGCGACTCGTCTGCGCCATCGGGGCGGTGGCGGCGGCGGAATTCATGGTCGACATCACCATCAAGTATTGCAAGGAGCGGGCGGCCTTCGGCAGGTCGAT
>JBBIJM010000052.1:0-18495 GCA_037445955.1 Syntrophobacterales bacterium | reverse complement strand
CTAAGCAGCCTGACCAGGAGGCGAACGCCCACCCCGGAGGCGCCTTTGGGGATATAGGGAAGATCTTTGGCGCCCCAGGCGGGGCCGGCGATATCAAGATGGACCCAGGGAATCTCACCGACGAATTTACTCAGGAGGGCCGCGGCGGTGATGGCCCCCGCGGGCCTGCCGCCGGAGTTTTTATAATCCGCCACATCGCTTTTGATCATTTCCTTATATTCCTCCCAGAGGGGAAGCTCCCAGACCTTCTCCGCCGTAACCTCCGCCGCCGCCCTTACCTTTGCCTTGAGCTCGTCGTTATTGCCCATCATCCCACTTACCCTCTCTCCCAGGGCAACCACGCAGGCCCCGGTCAGGGTGGCCAGATCGATAATGGCCGCCGGTTTGTAGCGCTGGGCGTAATAGAGGGCATCGGCCAATATCAGCCTTCCCTCGGCGTCGGTGTTGACAACCTCCACCGTCAACCCGGAGAGGGTCTTTAAGATGTCCCCGGGCTTATAGGCCTTTCCGCTGGGAAGGTTTTCGACCGCGGGAACCAGAGCCACCAGATTAAGGGGCAGGGCCAGCTCGGCGGCAACCTTTATGGCCGCCATTACCGCGGCGGCCCCGGCCATATCCGATTTCATCTCGTCCATCTTTTCCGCCGGTTTCAAAGAGATCCCGCCGCTGTCAAAGGTGAGCCCCTTCCCGGCGAGAACTATCGGCAGCTCCCCCCGCTTCCCTCCCCGATAGTCGATGATGATGAATTTCGGCGGTTCGTCGCTTCCCCGGGCCACCCCGAGCAGGGCGTTCATCCCCATGTCCTGCATCTCTTTGCTGTCCAATACTACCGTATTCATCCCTTTGAGCGAGGCCCCGAGATTAAGCGCCTCATAGGCAAGATCCTTAGGGGTCATCTCGTTTGCCGGATGAGAGACCAGGTCCCGTGCGTAACAGACCCCGGCGGCTATGATGCCTGCGGTTTTGGCCGCCTTCTTCAATTGCTTAAGCACTGAATCCCGATCATCGACGATAACGAATTCATCGACCTCTTTGATATTGTCCTGATCCACCGTCTTGAAGATCACAAACTGATAGAGGCCAAGCACGACCGCCTCCACCATTGCCTCGACTATCGCCTCCGGCGAATAATCCTGGCCGGGCATTTCTCCCAGATCGACGGATGCGGCAAATTGTTTGACCGAGAGGGACCGGACCTGTTGCGCGGCCCTGGCCATGGCCCCCCGGAATTTCTCCAGATTAAATTCCCTCTTCTTCCCCAGGCCCAGCATAATTATTCTCTTCGGGCCGGATGGTTTTACGGGATATAAGACGGCCGTCTCGGCGTGTTTACCCTTAAAATCTCCCCGGGACAGGGCCTCGGTGATCAGGCCGCCGCCGGCTTCATCGAGACTTACAGAAATGCCCGCCAGGGCCTTTTCTTCTTCAAAGTGGAAAGATAACGCTACCTCCGCCGCATGGTGGGCCAGCGTCCCCTTCTTGACCAGGATATTCATTTTCGCCTCCTGTTGTTTTATTTAAAGACCCGATAAAACTTGATTAAGTAATCGATCCCCGAATAGACGCTAAAGAACAGGGCGAGATAGAGGATAACCGTCCCGACCAAATGGGCATTGATCCCGAAGATGGGATAGTGGATTATTAAAGCGGAGATGGCAAAGATCTGACAGACGGTCTTCCTTTTGCCCAGGGAACTCGCATCGATAATCACCGACCGGGTGGCGGCGACGCTTCTGATCCCGTCGACAGCCAAGTCTCTGATGATGCTCAGGGCCACGATCCAGGCCGGAATCCGGCTGATGGGAATCAGGAGGATCATCGCCGTATTAACTACGATCTTGTCGGCGATCGGATCGAGGAATTTGCCTATGTTCGTCTCGACATGATACCTCCGGGCGAGATAGCCATCCATCAGATCCGTCAAGGCCGCCCCGATAAAGATCAGGGCGATGACCAGGCTCCAGTACGGACCGGGCGCAAGGAGGAGGAAAAAAAGAACCGGGATCACCCCGATCCTCAGCACCGTTATACTGTTGGGAAGATTCAGGATGGTCTCCCGATTTCCTCGGGAGACCATCCGGTCATTATCGACTTTAGCAGAATCCTTCATCGAAAGAAGCCTCCTTTCATCCCGGAATTCTTCCTGTCTTAAGATCCGGGATGACTTTCCTGACCCCTGTTGCGGTACTCATCCCGGCATTTTACGCTGCAAAAAAAAGCGGTCCTGCCGCCTGCCGAATCCTTGAGGGCGCTGCTTTTAGGCAGATATGTGCGGCAGTTGGGATCCTCGACCAGATCCTCTTTCTCAACCAGCGGAGGGGTTTTTACCGTCGAGTCCGGCTTGGGCAAGGCCCTCATGAGCCACTTGCTTACCCTATAGATCAAATAAATTATTGCGGCAATTACAACTGCGCGAATCAGCATATAACAATTCCCTTGCCCGACCTGTCATCGCCGGGCAGCAAGCCCGGAAGGGCTTGAGATCAGTTTAGTTCCCCTTTTTGATCCTCCATCGGGAGGACCCGCTTATCGTCTTTAAGACGCCCCATCAAACCGGCGATGGATACCCCGAAGGCCGGGTGGATTAGATAAGGGGCGATCTCCATCAGGGGCACCATTACGAAACGCCGCCTGTGCAGCTCGGGATGGGGAATATTCAGGCCTTCTTCGTTCCAGACCAGATGACCGTAGAGGAGAATATCAAGATCGATCACCCGGGGGCCCCACAATTCCCCCCCGCGGCGGCCCAGGGCCTCTTCAACCATCTTGAGCGAGGCGAGAAGTTCGCCCGGCGGCAAACAGGTGCCAATCTCGGCTACCGCATTGACGAACCAATCCTGGGCGATGGGGGAAACCGGTTCGGTCAGGAAAAAAGACGAACGTCTTTTGACCTCTATCCCAGGAATCCGGGCTATTCGGACCAGGGCCTCCCGGCAATTATTTAACGGCTCTCCCAGATTCGAACCTATCCCCAGGAAAGAGACGACCCGGTTATGATTTGGCCCTCTATCCTTCCCCATGGCCCTTGAGTCCGAGCACATCGCTCATATCGTAAAGACCATTTACCTGTCCCACCAGCCATTTGGCGGCCCTGATTGCGCCTTGGGCAAAGTTGTCCCGGCTGTGGGCCCGGTGAATCAACTCCAAACGCTCACCGCTTGAGGCAAACATCACCAGATGCTCCCCCACCACATCCCCTGCCCTTAAGGTTTGAATCCCGATCTCTTCCTTCCTTCTGGCGCCGATCAGGCCTTGCCTGCTTAAGACGGCAGTCCCGGCCAGGTCCCTCCCGGCGGCCTTGGCCGCAATTTCGCCGAGTTTGAGCGCCGTGCCGCTGGGGGCATCCTTTTTCAAGTTGTGGTGAATCTCCAGGATCTCGACGTCGTAATCACCGCCGATCATCCCGCTCACCATTTCCACCGCCTTAAACAGGACATTGACGCCGATGCTCATATTCGGCGAGAAGAGGCAGCGAGTTCTGCCGGCCAGTCCCTTCATTTTCTCGATCTCCTCCGGGGAAAAACCCGTCGTCCCGATAACCAGGGCGCGATTATGATCGACGGCGATCTTGAGATGGTCAAGGGAAGCCTCCGGGGCGGTGAAATCGATGATGACCTCCCCCCGGTCAATACAGGATTTTAGATTTTCCGTTACAATGACGCCCCTTTTGGGCACCGGCCAGATCTCGCCTACGTCCCTGCCTGCCGCTTCATGGCCCGGCCGCTCCACAGCTCCCGCAAGCTTGATGCCGTAGGCCGTCTCAAGGAGTGAGATGATCCGGCCCCCCATCCTGCCGCCGGCCCCGGTTACGATCGCCTTGATCATTTCCCATCTCCCTCAAGAGATGATCCGGGCGGCAATGAGGGCCTCCCGGACCTTTTCGCCGTTTCCCGGAGACAGGGGGCACAGGGGCAGCCTCAGCTCCCCCTCACAAAGCCCCATTATCGCCAGCGCCGCCTTGACCGGAATCGGATTGGTTTCGATAAACAAAGCGTCGATCAGGGAACTCAAACGATAGTGATATTCCCGGGCGAGATTCAGATCCCCGCCGGCGAAGGCATCAACCATCGCCGCCATCTGGGCCGGGGCCACGTTCGAGGCCACCGAAATGACCCCCTTGCCGCCCAGGGCAAGCAGGGGAAGGGTCAGGGCATCGTCGCCGGAGAGAACGACAAAATCTTCCCCGCAGAGGCCGATAATGTCGCTCATCTGTTTCAGAGACCCCGAGGCCTCCTTGACCCCGGCGATACCCTCAACGAGAGAGAGCCTGGCCATGGTCTCAGGGGAGATATTCACCCCGGTCCGGCCGGGGACGTTATAGACGATCAGGGGAAGAGGGGTCTCTTCCGCTATCGCCTTGAAATGCCGGTAAAGACCCTCCTGGGTCGGACGGTTATAGTAGGGAGCGACCACCAGCGCCCCGTCGGCCCCGGCCTTCCAGGCTTGTTTCGTCAGGCGCACCGCCTCGGCGGTGCTGTTGGAGCCGGTGCCGGCGATTACCGGAACCCTTTTCCGCGCTGCCTCGATGGTGATTTCGATCACCCGATCGTGTTCCCCATGGGAAAGGGTGCTCGATTCCCCGGTCGTACCGCAGGGGACGATCCCGTCGGTCCCGTTTTTTATCTGAAACTCGATCAGCTTACGGAGGCTTCCCTCATCTACCTCGCCGTTTTTGAAAGGTGTTACTATCGCGACAATTGCCCCGGTGAACATGGATATCTCCTTCATTGTTTCAAGTTCTTAAGAACTCCGGAATCGACTCGTTCCGGATCAGATCGGCGTATTCTTCCCGTTTGCCGATTATGAAATATTCCCCGCCCTTGACCAGGACCTCCGGGATCCGGGGACGGGAATTGTAAGTGGAGGCCATGGCGAATCCGTAGGCCCCGGCGCCCATAATCGCCGCCAGTTCCCCCCTTTCCAGACGGGGGATCCGGCGTCCCCGGGCAAAAAAATCCCCCGATTCACACACCGGTCCTACGATATCGGCAACGATCTCCTCCCGATCCATCTCGACAACCGGCTGGATCCGCTGGTAGGCCCCGTAGAGACTCGGACGGATCAAATCGTTCATGCCGGCATCGACAATAACGAAATTCTTGTTTTCTTTGGTTTTGGTATACAAAACCTCCGTTACCAGGATCCCTCCGTTGCCTACAATAACCCTTCCGGGCTCCAAAATCAAGGTGCAGCCGATATCTCGGGCAACCGTCAGGAGGGCCTGGGCGTATTCCCGCGGATGGGGCGGCGTCTCTTCATTATAGGTAATCCCCAGTCCACCGCCCAGATCGAGATACCTGATGTCGCTGCCTTCCTCCCTGAGCCTTGCCACCAGATTCCCGAGGCGCTCCAGGGCATCGACAAACGGGGATATCTTCGTGATCTGGGACCCGATATGACAGCTCACCCCTAGCACCTCCAGGAAGCTAAGCTCCCTGATCCGGCGGTATTCTTTCAGTGCCTCCTCGATATCCAGGCCGAACTTATGCTCCTTGAGACCGGTTGTGATATAGGGGTGGGTTTCGGCGTTCACATCGGGATTTACCCGAAGCGCAATGCCCGCCCTTTTCCCCAGCCTGCCTGCGCAGTCATTTATGACCTCAAGCTCCTGGGAGGATTCCACATTGAACATGAGGATCCCCGCCCTGAGGGCATACTCGATCTCGTCGGTCCTTTTACCTACCCCGGAATAGACCACCTTCCCGGGATCGACCCCCGCCGCCAGACCCCGGTAAAGCTCTCCCCCGGAGACGATGTCGAGCCCGGCGCCGCAGTTGATGAAAAGTTTCAGGACCGCCTGATTGGAATTGGCCTTGAGGGCGTAGCAGACAAGATGGGGAATCCCGGAGAAGGCCCCGTCGAAGGCCCGATAATGGTTTAGCAGGGTATTATGACTATACAGATAGAAAGGGGTCTTCACCTTCCTGGCCAATTCTAAAACAGGCATCTCCTCACAATGAAGCATCAGATCTCGGTAGCTGAAATCATTCATCTAATAGTTCCCTCGCTTTTATTTATCCCGGCGGTATTCGATGGTTCCAGGCATTGTCCCGAGGCCCGGCATCCCTCGACCCGCCAGACATATCCTTCGGCGGGCGCCGCCCCCTTGTCCAGATAGGTAAACCTCTCCTCTTTTCCCGCAGGTCTGGTCTTGATTTTAATCTCATCAACGACGGTAAACTTAGGCGGGCAGGTCGGGCAGCCCGGTGGAATCTCCCCTCGCCGGATCCTGAACCCGGTGAGATTTTGAGCCCCTTCTCTCACCGTCCAGGTGAGCAACACCCCTTCCTGGACCCTGCCGGCCGTGAGATCTTTGATCGAGGCCGGCTGTTTCGATTTGAAAGGAACCGGATCGCCTTTCAAGCCGCACCCAAATAACAGAAATCCAACCCAGATCAAGACGAGCAACCTTCCCGCCCCGGGGCAATATCTCCTCCCTTGCCTCCAGGCCCGTCCCGGAACCGACAGATTCGACATATCCTATCCCTTTGAGGACTTGTCAGCGAGTTCTTTAAGTCTTGAATGGACCGAATCGTAAGACGTTCCGCCGACCACCCTTTTCCGGCTGATGGAACCGGCAACGGAGACATATTCACGGACATCCGTCTCAAACCGGTTATCAAAGATGCGAAACTCCTCGATGGTCAGATCGGTGAAGGTTTTCTTCCTTTCCAGGCAGTAGCGGACCAGACGCCCCACGACAGCGTGGGCCTGCCGGAAAGGCATCCCCTTGACGACCAGATACTCGGCCAGGTCGGTGGCGGTCGAGAAGCCTTTTGACGCCTCTTCGGCCATTCTCTCCCGGTTGAACCTCAGGTTGGCAAACATTCCACCTAAGACGGCAAGGGAACCCTTCAGCGTATCTATCGTATCGAAAAGCGGTTCTTTATCCTCCTGAAGATCCCGGTTGTAGCTCATGGGAAGCCCCTTGAGGAGGGTGAGGATCGTCACCAGGTGGCCGTAAATCCGCGCCGTCTTGCCTCTTATGAGCTCGGCCACATCCGGATTCTTTTTCTGGGGCATGATAGAACTGCCCGTGGTGAAGGCATCGCCGATCTCGACGAAGCGAAACTCATCGCTTGACCAGATGATCAGATCCTCCGAAAGGCGGCTTAAATGCATCATGATGACCGCCGAAGCAAAGATGAATTCGGCGACATAATCGCGGTCGGAGACGGCATCGAGGCTGTTTTGGCTCACCCGGGGAAAGCCAAGCAGTTTTGCGGTATAGCCCCGGTCCAGAGGGAGGCCGGTGCCGGCCAGCGCCGCCGCCCCCAGAGGCAGGACGTTGAGCCGGTCATGACATTCCTTGAGCCGCTCATCGTCTCTTTGGAGCATCTCGTGATAGGCCAGAAGATGATGGGCAAGGAGGATCGGCTGGGCCTTCTGCAGATGGGTATAGCCGGGCATGATCGTCTCCCGTTCCTGCTCGGCCAGATTTAGAAGAAGAGAACGGAAGTTGTTGAGGAGCTTCCTTGCCGACCCTATCTCCTCCCTCAGGTAAAGGCGCAAATCCAGGGTCACCTGGTCATTTCTGCTCCGGCCCGTATGGAGCTTCCCCCCCGCCTCCCCGATGCGGTCGATCAGAAGCCGCTCGATGGCCATGTGAATATCCTCGTCCTGGGGAAGAAACTCGACGAGACCGCCTTCGATATCCTTTCTTATCCCCCCGAGGCCGGCCACAATTGCCTTCCCTTCCCCGGGGGAAATGATCCCCTGACGGGCGAGCATCTTGGCATGGGCGATGCTCCCCTCAACATCCTGCCGGTAGAGGCGCCGGTCAAAGGACAGGGAAGAGGTAAACGCCTCGACCTCCCGGTCGGTCTCCTCGAGAAAACGTCCGTCCCAGGGTTTTTTTGTCCTTTTCACCTGTTGATCCTTCCCGACTGAAGCCTCAGCCTCAAGGCATTGAGCCTGATGAAACCGGTGGCATCCTTCTGGTTGTAGACCTGATCCCTCTCGAAGGTAGCCAGATCCTGCCTATAGAGGGTATAAGGGGACCTGCGTCCCGCGACGATACAATTACCCTTATAGAGTTTCATTCTCGCCACCCCGGTCACCGTTTCCTGGGTCTCATCGATAAGGCTCTGCAGGGCCTTCCTTTCTGGAGAAAACCAGAAGCCGTTATAGACAAGCTGGGCGTATTTTGGAATTAGGGAATCCCTAAGCAGCATGACCTCCCGATCCATCGTTATGGACTCAACGGCCCGGTGGGCCGCCCAGAGAACCTCTCCCCCGGGGGTTTCATAAACCCCGCGGGATTTCATCCCGACGAAGCGGTTTTCCACCAGATCCACCCGGCCGATCCCGTTTTCCCCGGCAACGGTGTTTAGATTATCCAGCAGCCGGGCCGGGGACATCCTCTGGCCGTCGAGGGCGACCGGCACCCCGGCCTCAAACTCGATCTCAACGTAGGTAGCCTTATCCGGGGCCCGCTCCGGGGATAAGGTGAGGACAAACATCTCTTCGTCCGGTTCGAACCAGGGATCCTCAAGGATTCCCCCTTCATGGGAAATATGCAGGAGGTTTCTATCGCTGCTGTAAGGTTTTTCCCTGGTCAGGGGCAGGGGGATCCGGTGTTTCTCCGCGTAGTCGATCATCGACTCCCGGGAATCGAACGACCACTTCTCGTCCCGCCAGGGGGAAATGATCCTGATTGCGGGATTCAGGGCCTGATAGGTCAATTCGAAGCGCACCTGATCGTTGCCCTTGCCCGTAGCCCCGTGGGCCACCGCGTCCGCCCCTTCCCTGACGGCGATCTCGATCTGCCTCTTGGCGATGAGTGGCCGGGCGATCGAGGTCCCCATCAGATAGCTTCCCTCGTAAATCGCATTGGCCTTGAGCATGGGAAAAACGAAATCCCTGACGAATTCCTCTCTCAAATCGTCTATATACACCTTCGAGGCCCCGGTGTTTAGGGCCTTGGCCTCAAGCCCGCAAAGTTCCTCTTTCTGGCCTATGTCCGCGGCAAAGGCAATCACTTCACAGCGATAGGTCTCAGCGAGCCATTTCAGGATAACCGAGGTGTCGAGTCCCCCGGAATAGGCCAATACCACCTTCTTTATCTTCCCCTCCATTTACCTCTCCTGTTTCAATTGGTTACCCAAGCAAGATTTCCAGAATCGCCTTTTGCACATGAAGGCGGTTTTCCGCCTGATCGTAGACGACGGAATGGGCGCCTTCCAGAACCTCCGCGGTAATCTCGAGCCCCCGATAGGCCGGCAGACAGTGCATTACGATGACCTTGGGATCGGCGTGTTTCAAAAGCCCCTCGTTTACCTGATAAGAGGCAAAGACCCTCTCCCTCTCCTCCTTCTCCTCCTCCTGACCCATCGAGGCCCAGACGTCCGTATAGACTACCTGAGCCCCGGCCACCGCCTCTTCCGGCCGGTCGGAGAGTTTCACGCCATAGGGGTTTTCCGCGGCCCCCCGAGCCAGGATCGCCTCATCGGGGAGGTACCCGTCCGGGCAGGCCAGCGACAGGCGGATAGGCACGCGGGCGGCCAGATTTATCCAGGAATTGGCCAGGTTGTTGCCGTCTCCGATATAGGCCACCGCTACCCCTTCATAGGCGCCCAGGCTCTCCTTGATGGTAAACAGGTCGCTTATAACCTGGCAGGGATGGAGCAGATCGGTCAGTCCGTTGATCACCGGTATCGAGGCGAATCGGGAGTACTCTTCGACAATCTCCTGGCTGTAAGTCCTGATCATCAACCCGTTTAGATACCTCGACATCACCCGGGCCGAGTCGGCTACACTCTCCCCCCGTCCTAGTTGTGTATCCCGGCTGTTGAGATAGACGGCAAGCCCCCCCAGCTGGTACATGCCCACATCGAAGGAAATCCTCGTCCTGGTTGAGGCCTTGTCGAAAATCATCCCCAGGGTTTTCCCTTTAAGCGGCTGATAGGAAATCCCTTTTTTCAACATCTCTTTCAAGACCCCGGCCCGGGTCAAGATCATTTCAAAATCAGCCGGGGTCAGATCATATTCGCTCGTCAGATCCTTTTTCACTTATAATAACCTTCGCACCTTCACTTTTCTCGCCGATCGGCGATGACCGCCGGCTTGGCCTTTGTAAGGCTGAATCACTTATCCTGCAGCACGGAATCGAGGATCCGGAGGGCCTCGTCAATCTCCTGCTCAGAAACGATCAGCGGCGGAACCAATCTGAGCACCTTGCCGCCGATACAATTGACGAGCAACCCCTCCCGGATGCACTCCTCGACGATAGGGCCGCCTTCGGCGTTGAGCTCGATTCCTATCAAGAGTCCCTTCCCCCTTACCTCTTTGATAATCGCCCGCCGGACTGCCAGCTCCGATAGACGGGAAACAAGATAGTCCCCCATCCGGCGGCAATTATCGAGGACCGGCGAATCGAGCAGCACCTCGACTGTGGCCAGGGCCGCCGCGGCCGCCAGGGGATTCCCGCCGAAGGTCGAGGCGTGGGTCCCCGGCTGAAACACCTCGGCCACGTGGTCTTTCGCCAGAACCGCCCCCACCGGAAATCCGTTGCCCAGGGCCTTCGCCAGGGTAACGATATCCGGCTCGATCCCGTATTCTTCGTAGGCAAAGAGCTTCCCGATCCTTCCCATGCCCACCTGAACCTCGTCTAAGATCAGGAGAAGCCCGTGTCGGTCGCAGATATCCCTGACCCCGGCCAGATAGTCTTTATCCGGAATCCGGATGCCCCCTTCCGCCTGGATCGGCTCCAGGAGCACCCCGCAGGTTCTCTCGCCGATAGCCCCCTCCAGGGCCTCCAGGTCATTAAAAGGGGCATACTTGAATCCCTCGACCAGCGGGGAAAACCCGGCCTGAAACTTTTCCTGACCGGTCGCGGTAACCGTCGCCAGGGTCCGGCCATGAAAGGAGTTCACCATGGTGATGAGTTCGTACCGGCCCGGGGCCATCCGCTCGCTGGCATATTTTCTTGCCAGTTTAATGGCGCCCTCGTTGGCCTCGGCCCCGCTGTTGCAGAAAAAAACCTTGTCGGCGAAGGAGTTTGCCACCAGCAGCGCAGCCAATCTTATCTGGGGTTCGATATGATAGAGATTGGAGATATGGAACAGGGTCTCCGCCTGTTTTTTCACCGCCGAAACCACCGCCTCGTGACAATGACCCAGGTTGCAGACGGCGATCCCGGCCACGAAGTCAAGATATTTCCGTCCCTCCACATCCCAGAGACCGCACCCCTTGCCCCTGGTTAAAACCAGGGGGAAACGCCTGTAGGTGGCCATGATGTTCTTATCGCCAAGGGCCATCAGCTCCGCCGGCTTCATTGCTGCTCCTTCCAACTTGTCCCCGCCGGGTCAGCCGCGGAAATCACCGGAATCTCTGGTTCGCTTACAATCTCCGTCCCTATCCCTTCATGGGTAAACATCTCCAGCAAGATCGTGTGCCTGACCCGTCCGTCGACGATGTGGGCCTTCTTGACCCCGCCCTTTAGGGCCTTAAGACAGCACTTCACCTTGGGAAACATCCCCCCCCTGATTACCTCGGCCTCGATCAACTCCCGCGCCTTGCTTGCGTCCATGGCGGGAATCAAGTCTCCGGCGGCATCCAGCACCCCGGGAACATCGGTCAGGATCAGGAGCTTCTCCGCCCCCAGGGCGGAGGCGATCTCCCCTGCCACCAGGTCCGCGTTGATATTGTAGGTTTCCCCATTCGCCCCTACGCCGGTCGGGGCGATAACCGGAATGAAGCCGTCGGCCATCAGGGATTCGATCAAAGAGGCATTGATGGCCCTCACCTTCCCCACGAGGCCGATGTCGATTATCTCCGGCGGGATATCCTTGACCTTTTCGCTGCTCAAGAAGTACTGGTCCGCCTGGGTCAGGTTGCCGTCCTTTCCCGAGAGACCCACCGCCTGGCCTCCGTGTTTGTTGATCAGGCCGACGATCTCCTTGTTGACCTTTCCCACGAGGACCATCTCCACGATATCCATCGTCTCCCGATCAGTTACCCGCATCCCCTGAATGAACCTCGATTCCTTTCCCAGCCTGTTTAAAACCCGGCTTATCTGGGGGCCGCCTCCGTGGATTACTACCGGATTGATTCCGATGTACTTCATCATCACCACGTCCCGGGCAAAGTTGTCTTTCAAGTCCTCATCAACCATCGCATGGCCGCCGTATTTGATGACCACCGTCCGGTTAAAAAAGCGGCGGATATAAGGCAGCGCCTCAAGCAGCATCTCCGCCCGTTCCACAGGATTTATGAGTTTTTCCATGTCAGACTAAAGCTCCCCAAAAGATCTGGGCTGGACTTTCCCCTGCCCGTTTCCCTACAGAATATAGCGACTCAAATCCTCGTCCTCGACAATATCCGCCAGCCGTTCCCGGACATAATCGGCGTCGATCACGATCTCCTCCCTTCCCCTTTCCGGGGCTTCGAAGGAAATCTCGTCGAGGAGAACCTCCATGACCGTATAAAGCCTCCGGGCGCCGATATTTTCGGTCTTTTCATTGGCCAGGGCCGCAACGTCCGCTATCTCGCCTACCGCCTCTTCGGAAAAACGAATCGTCACCCCCTCCGTCGCGATCATCTCGGTGTACTGCTTGATTAACGCATTACTCGGCTCGGTCAGGATGCGGATGAAATCCTCCTTCCCTAGCGGATCCAGTTCCACCCGGATCGGGAATCTGCCCTGAAGCTCCGGAATCAGGTCGGAAGGCTTGGAAATGCTGAAGGCCCCCGCGGCGATAAAGAGAATGTGATCCGTCTTGACCATCCCGTAGCGGGTATTGACGTTGGATCCCTCTACGATCGGCAGGAGGTCCCGCTGGACCCCTTCCCGGGAGACATCGGGACCATGGCTGCCGTCGCTGCCCACCACCTTGTCGATCTCATCGAGAAAGATAATCCCCGCCTGCTCGACCCTTTCGATAGCCGTTTTCGTCACCTTATCCATATCGACGAGCCGCTGGCTCTCCTCTTCTTTCAGGATCTCCCTGGCCTCGGCTACCGTCACCTTGCGGGTCTTTTTCCTCTGCGGCAGGATGTTGCCCAGCATCTCCTTGATGTTCATCCCCATGTCTTCCATGCCCCCGGCAGAGAAGACCTCGATCATCGGGATTGGGCGGGATTCTTCGACCTCTATCTCTACCTTCCGCTCCTCCAGTTTCCCCTCTTTAAGCAGGCGGCGGATCTTCTCCCTGGTCGGCTCCTCCCTTGTCCCCTCTTCCCTTTCCTGCTCCGGCGGCGGTAATCCCCGCTGACTTCCCTCCAGAGGTTTGACGTTCTTCGGCGGCAGCAGGATATCGAGAAGCCGTTCCTCCGCCTGGGCTGCGGCCTTTTCTTTGACCCGGTCCTGCTCTTCCTCCTTCAACATGGCAATCGCCAGCTCCACCAGGTCCCGGATCATCGACTCTACATCCCGGCCTACATACCCTACCTCGGTGTATTTCGAGGCCTCGACCTTAAGAAAAGGCGAATTGTCGAGTTTGGCCAGCCTTCTTGCGATCTCGGTCTTGCCTACCCCGGTGGGACCTATGAGGATGATATTCTTGGGCAGGATATCATCGGCCATCTCCTTACGCACCTGCTGCCTCCGCCACCGGTTTCTCAGGGCGATGGCAACGGCCCGTTTGGCCTCGTGCTGGCCTACTATATGGAGATCGAGCCTCTCCACTATCTCCCGTGGCGTCAGATTCTTCGCTGACCTGTTCATGCCTTCCTTCGCTACCCCTTCTCTTCCAGATCCAGTTCTTCTATGGTTATGTTTTCATTGGTGTAGATGCAGATCTCCGACGCGATGAGCAGGGCCTCCCGCACTATATCCGCCGCTCCCAGATCGGCATGTTTAACCATTGCCCTGGCCGCCGCAAGGGCGTAAGGACCGCCGGACCCGATGGCCATGACCTCGTCGTCCGATTCGATGACATCGCCGTTGCCGGAGATGATCAGGAAACTGTCCTTTGAGACGGCAATCATCAGGGCCTCCAGGTGCCTCAAGACCCGGTCGGTACGCCAATCCTTCGTCAGTTCGACCGCCGCCCTCACCAGATGGCCCCGATAATGCTCCAGCTTCTGTTCAAAACGCTCAAAAAGGGTAAAGGCATCGGCGGTGGCCCCGGCGAAACCGACAATCACCTGGTTGTTGTAAAGCCTCCGCACCTTGCGGGCCCGGTGTTTCATTACGGTAATATCCACTGTTACCTGGCCGTCCCCCGCTACCGCCACCTTCCCCTTATGGCGAACCGCCAGAATGGTCGTCCCTTTAATCTTCATCGGCCAATCCCTTGCCTTCGGTGTCTGCCTTCCGCGGGTCCTGATCGTCCTTCCCTTCAAGCGCCCGCGGATGGGCCCGGTCATATACTTCAAGGAGCCTGCTTACACTTACCGAGGTATATTTCTGGGTCGTCGAGAGGCTTTCGTGCCCGAGCATTTCCTGAATAGCCCTCAGATCTGCGCCGGCATCCATCATGTGGGTGGCAAAGCTGTGGCGCAGTTTATGGGGACTGATCTTTCTTCCGATCCCCGTTCGGGCCATGTACTTATCCACCAGCCCCCCCACGGTTTTGGCATTGATCCTGCCCCCCCTTTTCCCCAAAAAAAGGGGTTCACATATACCCTCTTGCCGGGGAAACATCAAGGATTCATTTCTCTCTTTAAGATATTCCCGAAGGGCCGAGACGGCCTTCGAACCGACCGGAACGATCCTTTCCTTCCGCCCTTTCCCCCGGATCTTCATTAGTTTTTCCCCGGGATTGAAATCGGCCAGATTCAACCCCACCAGTTCCCCGGCCCTGATCCCGGTCGAATAAAACAACTCGAGAATTGCCCGATCCCTCAAACCGGTAATCCCCGGATCGAAAGGAACATCAAGCAGGATAAAAACCTCATCGACCGACAGGAACACCGGCGGGGCGCGCTCATATTTAGGGGTGGAAATGAGCTCCATCGGATTTCCGCCGATCATCCCCCGGCGATAGAGATATTTGAAAAATGATTTGAGAGCGGCTATCTTCCTGGCAAGGGTAGGCTTTTTCGCCTGTCTCCGGTATAGTCCTCCCAGATAGGCCCGGATTACGTGATGGTCTACCTCCCCCAGGGCCGGGCCGCCTTTATCTCGGACAAGGTCGCCACCCTCCACGAAACACCGGAAATCTTCAAGATCCGAAAGATAGAACTTCCTCGTCAGGGGAGAGAGGTTTCGCTCGGTTTCCATATAGCGGGCAAAGGCTGCCAATTCATTTTTCACTTGGCCCTCTTAAACCGGATCCTCCCAAAGGCAAAACCTTACCCGGCAATCTTCCCAGGCCGGCGGAGACATCACATCTTATATTTGCCGAAATCTTCCGGGGAAAGGTTCTCCAGAAACTCTTTGAGTTTTTCCTTCTTCTCGTCGTCGAGATCTTCCTCTTTCACCCCGAAATCGACGTTCCGGGACTTCTCGATCACCTTTTCATCCACATAGATCGGCACCTGGGTTCTCAAGGCCAGGGCAATCGCGTCGGAAGGACGGGAGTCCACGACAATCCTCCTTCCGCCTCTATTCAAATGGATATTGGCAAAAAAGGTATTATTTCTGATGTCGATAATCTCGACCTTCTCGACGGTGACCTCGAGGCTCGAGAGAAGCTCTTTGATCAAATCATGGGTCATCGGCCTGGCAAAAGAGATATGCTCAAGTTCCGTGGCGATGGCGGTCGCCTCAAAGAGGCCGATCCAGATGGGAATAGCCTTCTTGTCATTCAAATCCTTGAGGATGACGATAGGGGTATTGGTCAGGGGATCGATCGTCAACCCTGCAACCTTCATCTCGATCACTTGCTCACCTCCCTGGTGAATTCTCCTCTTAACGAATGGAGATAGGCCCTCCCTATCACCACCTCGACAAACGAACCGATCCGGGTCCTTTCGCCTTTGAAATTGACGATCCGGTTATCCTTAAGACGTCCCGAGAGGTCGTCGGGAGTATTTCTGCTTATCCCCTCCACCAGTACCTCGCCGGACCGACCCTCCCAGCGCCGGTTCTTCTCCCAGGTGTGGACGGCTTGCAGATCATGCAGGATCCTCAGCCGCCGGTCCTTCTCCTCTTCGCTCACCTGATCAGGCAGGGATAGCGCCGCGGTGCCCGGACGGGCAGAATATTTAAACGAGAAGAGATTGTCAAACCGGATCTCGTTCATCAGGTCGATGGTCTTATCAAAATCCTCTTCCCTCTCGCCGGGGAATCCGACAATCACGTCGGAGGTTATGGACATCTCCGGGCAGGCCTCCCTCAATTCCTCCACCTTTCTTGAATAATCCTCTCTCGTATAGCCCCTGTTCATCAGGGCCAGGATCCGGTTGGACCCGGACTGGACGGGCAGATGAATATGGGAACAGAGCTTTTCCATCTTCCCGAAAAGCCCGGTTAGCCCCTTCGAGAGATCCCGCGGGTGGGAGGTAGTGAACCTGATCCTCTCAATCCCCTTGATCTTGCCGATCTCCTCCAGAAGTCCGGTGAAACCTATCTCCCCCTCTTTATTCCCGTAGGAATTGACATTTTGGCCCAGAAGAGTTACCTCTCTCACCCCCTGACCCGCCAGGGTTTTCACCTCCTTAATTATCGAGCCCGCCCCGCGGCTCACCTCCGGACCCCGCAGGTAGGGCACGACACAGAAGGCACAATAATTGTCGCAGCCCTGCATAATGATCACATAGGCGCTCACCTTATCCGGTTTTATCTCAATCCGGTCCAGGGATTCGACATAGTTCTCCTCCGGCGTTAGATGGACCCCCCTGCCTTCCCCCTTTTCCGCCCGGCGGACAAAATCAGGCAGCCGATTGAGATTCCTCGTTCCGAAGACGAAATCCACATAAGGAGCAGATTTCAATATCTCCTCTCCCTCCTGCTCGGCGAGGCACCCCCCCAGGGCGATGATGAGTTCGGGATTGTTGCGTTTCAAACGACGGAATCTTCCCAGTTGGCTCATCACCTTCTGCCTGGCCTTCTCCCGGATCGAACAGGTGTTGACAATGATCAGATCGGCGCCCTCGGCCTGTTCGACGGCGAGGTAACCCGACCGCCCCAGGAGAGACGCCATCCTCTGCGAATCGTTCACGTTCATCTGGCAGCCGATCGTCTGAATGTAGAGCCTTTTGTTATCCATCACCGGTCAACAATCTGAGAGCCTTGAATAATCGCCGATTTTATCATTTAGACCGCCCCTTGTCGTTTCGCCCGCAGGGAGAAATCCGAAAAACTTAAAAAAACATCAAGATTTTCATTCGCTGCCGCCCCCCGAAACCGCGGCGCAAGCCCTCAATCTTATCTCCATTGCTTAACCCATAGTATTTCAAAGGGGTATAGTCAACTCATTTTTAGTCACTGCTTAGCCCCCCGATTATGGCGGCAGGCGGGGTCGTCAAAAACATCCTTGCCCGGGAAGGGAATATCTGTTACCAGGAACATCACCCGGATTAGTTTATCCAATATCTAAGGATTGGCGGAAGGCAGAAGATGCAACAGGTAAAGATTATCGATCAGGCCAGAGATGTTCTCCGGATAGAAGCGGAGGGCATCCTTAAGCTCATGGAAAAGCTGGATGAATCCTTTGTGCAGGCGGTGGAGGTCATCGCCCGGTCGAAAGGCCGGGTGATCGTGACGGGGATCGGCAAGTCAGGGCTCATCGGAAGAAAGATCGTGGCCACCCTGACCAGCACCGGCACCCAGGCGATCTTCCTTCACCCGGTGGAAGGGATTCACGGCGATCTGGGGATCGTCACCCGGGAAGACGTGTTAATCGCCATTTCCAACAGCGGCGAGACGGAAGAGTTGAACGTTCTTTTGACGAGCATAAAGAAGATCGGCGCCCCGATCATCGCCTTGACCGGCAATCTTTCCTCTTCCCTGGCGGGGAATGCCGATATCTCCATAAATGTAGGGGTCGAGCGGGAGGCTTGCCCTTTCGGCCTGGCCCCCACCGCAAGCACCACCGCCGCCCTGGCCGTAGGGGATGCCCTGGCGGTTTCCCTCATTTATGCAAAGGGTTTCAAGGAAACGGATTTTTATAAATTTCATCCCGGCGGAACCCTCGGCTTAAGACTCAAGGCCAGGGTCAGGGACGTGATGATCGCCGGGGAGATGATCCCCCGGGTGACCTCCGGGGAGTCCGCCTTCCGGGCCATTGAGGAGATGGACCGGAAAAACAAAGGGTTTGTCTTGATTACCGGCAGCGATAACAGACTGCTTGGCATCCTGACCGACGGCGACGTTCGCCGTCTCGCACGGAAACGGCAACCGCTGGATGACCTGACCGTAGACGAGGTGATGACAAAAAACCCGAAAACCATTGCCGAGGACACCTCCCTTGCCCGGACGATAGAATCGATGCAGCAAGAGGAGATCACCACTCTTGCCGTCACTGGAGACGGACGGGAGTTGAGAGGATACGTCCATCTCCACGACATCCTGGGCCGGGGGGGAACGGTAAGGATTGTGGCAAACTCTCTCTGACGATTCCCGACCTCCTCACCCCGGGACCCCTCAATTCCGGCACCACCGAACCG
>JBBIJM010000051.1:0-18506 GCA_037445955.1 Syntrophobacterales bacterium | reverse complement strand
CGGAAAAGCCACCGGTAAGCTGAATTGTCAAGTTTAAAGATTTGACCCCAAAGCCGCAGCCTTTGGGGCGCACCACCCAAAGTCGCACCAGTAAGCTGAATTGTCAAGTTTAAAGATTTGACCCCAAGGAAACGCTTGACATCCCCGGGATGTTTTGTTAGGTGAGCGCAATATCAAAATCCCCTGAAACTGAGCATGAGATGACCGGTTCGCTTGGCAGTATAAGTGAATTTTCATATGTATTGGTTTTCATTGCCGTTGCCGTTATCTTCGCCCTGGTTCCCATCGGGATTTCTTATCTGATCGCCCCCAGAACAAAAGGCAAGAAGACCCACGATACCTACGAATGCGGAATCGCCCCTTTCGGCAGCGCCTGGATCCGTTTCAGCGCCACCTATTACATTTACGCCTTGATCTTTATCGCCTTCGACGTCGATGTCCTCTATCTTTTCCCGGCGGCCCTCAGTTACACCCGGGGTGAGAGGATCGATGAATTCTTTTCGCTTTTGATTTTCATTCTGCTGCTTGGTCTGGCCATTGTCTATGCCTGGGGAAAGGGGGTATTTAGCTGGAAAAAGAATTTGTTCCAGTAAAACTCGCCGTTTTAGAAAAGATTCTTGATCTTGCCCGGGCCAATTCCCTCTGGCCCATGACCTTTGGTCTGGCCTGCTGCGCCATCGAGATGATGGCGACCGCCATGTCCCGGTTCGACCTGGACCGGTTCGGGGCGGGGATCTTCCGGGCGACCCCGAGGCAGGCGGATCTCATGATTGTAACGGGAACGGTGACCAGGAAGATGGCCCCGGTCCTGCTTACCCTCTACGAGCAGATGCCCTCGCCGAAATGGGTCATCGCCATGGGAAACTGTGCCATTTCCGGGGGGCCCTTTGTTTTCGAAGAACAGTATAACCTGATCGAAGGGGTCGATCTCCTCATTCCGGTCGATGTCTATGTCCCCGGTTGCCCGCCCCGGCCGGAGGGTCTCATCGAAGGGCTGCTTAAGCTCGAGGAAAAGATCACCGGGACCCGCCGCTTCCCTGCCCCCGAGGTTCATTGGTGAGAAGACTTGAGAGATAAACTCAAAAACATATCGGAAGTTATCCTGCGGGAAGCGGACTATTCGGTATCCGGGTATCACCTTGCCCTTCAGGCAACCACAGGCAGCCTCAGAGGCGTTGCGGCCCTTCTCGACGAGGAGAGGTACTATCTTGCCGATATGCTCTGTGTCGATTGGGTTGATTCCCTCGAGGTGGTTTATTTCTTTGCCCATTATGACCGGCTCGACCGGATTAAGGTCAGTCTCTCCGTAGATTCGCAGACGCCCCAGGCGCCCTCCATCTCGTCCATCTACGAGGGGGCATATTTCTGGGAACGGGAGATCCATGAATTCTTCGGGGTGGTTTTTACGGGCCATCGTAACCTTACCTATCTTTTCCTTCACGAAGAGATAGATCACTATCCCCTGCGCAAGGGAAAGGTTGAAGTAACGCAGGAGGCCAGGAATCGCTTAATATCCAAATTGATAGAAGAACAGGAAGACACCTTCGCCGTCAACCTGGGGCCGCAGCATCCCAGCACCCACGGGGTTCTCCGGGTGATAATCCGGATGGACGGGGAATATATCCTCGAGGCGGAACCGGTTTTGGGCTATCTTCACCGGATGCAGGAGAAGATGGCAGAGAGACGAACCTATAACCAGTTCCTTCCCAATACCGGCCGGATGGATTACCTGGGGGCCATGTCGTTCAATTTGGGTTATGTCCTGGCCGTGGAGAAGATGCTCCGGATCACCCCTCCCGAAAGGGCGATCTATCTCCGGGTGATAGCGACGGAGCTGAACCGGATTTCCAGCCACCTCCTGTGGGTCGGCGCCTTCCTTGCCGATCTCGGCGCCCTCACCCCTTTTCTCTTCGTCTTCGACGACCGGGAGCAGATCCTGGATATCCTCGAGGGGATGACCGGATCGAGGCTGACCTACTGCCACTTCCGGATCGGGGGGCTTGCCGGCGACATAGACGGGAACTTCCCAAGCCAAACGAGGGATTTCATCAAGAGGATGAGAGAGGATCGTTTCGGCCTGTATCGGAAACTCATCACGGGCAATCCGATCTTTACCAGCCGCACCAGGGGGATAGGGGTGGTGAAAAGAGAGCGGGCGAGAAAATACGGGATCACCGGTCCGGTCTTGAGAAGCGCCGGGGTCCCCTTCGACTTGAGAAAATTCGAACCTTACTCGGGATATGATCGGCTCTCCTTTGCGATCCCAACCGGGGTTTCGGGCGGGGCCTTCGATATCTACCAGGTGCGCATGGCGGAGATGGAGAATTCCCTCAAGATCATCGAGCAGGCCTTAGACCTGCTTCCCGACGGTCCGGTCCTGGCGGATAAGCTCCCCAAAAAACTCAAACCACCCAAGGGGGATCTGTATCATACCGTAGAGACCCCCCGGGGCGAACTCGGGGTGTATATTGTAAGCGATGAAACCGAGGTGCCTTACCGGATGAAATGGCGGGTGCCCTCGTTCTCTAATCTGATGATCTTCCCCGAGCTGGCCAGAGGGGTGCTTCTGGCGGATGCGGTGGCCGCGCTCGGCAGTTTGGATCTGGTTATCCCGGAGATCGACCGCTAGGGGATTGATTAATCGGAGGGAAAACGCTTAAGGGCGGATAGATGGAGCTGAAAATTATAGAAATAATCGGGGCGGAGACCTTCAATCTTATCGTCGGCCTGGTCGGGGTGCTGGCTTTTGTAGTATTAAACGCCCTGTTTTTGACGTGGCTCGAGAGAAAGGTCGCCGGGCACATGCAAAGGCGGATCGGGCCCAAGGAGGTTGGCCCCTTCGGACTGATCCAGGCCATCGCCGATTCGGTGAAGCTTTTGGGCAAGGAAATCCTCGCCCCCCGGGACATCAACCGGCCTCTTTATCTCCTCGCCCCGATCCTCATCTTCGTTCCAGTTCTGGTGTCGTTTATCGTCATCCCCTTCGACGCCCGATTGCAGGTGAAGGACATCAATGTGGGGATCCTGGTGATCCTGGCCTTCTCCTCCCTTTCTGTCCTCTCGATCCTCATGGCCGGCTGGGGCTCAAACAACAAGTACTCGCTGATCGGGGCGATTAGAAGCGTCGCCCAGAATATCGCCTATGAAATACCCCTGCTTCTGGCCCTCCTGCCGGTTATCATGATGGCCAATTCGTTTTCGTTAAAGGCGATTGTCGATGCCCAGGAGGGGCTGTGGTATGTCGTGCTCCAGCCGGTGGCCTTCCTGATCTTCTTCATCGCCGCGGTCGCCGAAACGAACCGGACCCCTTTTGATCTGCCCGAGGCGGAAAGCGAGCTCGTCGCCGGGTTCCATACAGAGTATTCGGGGATGAGGTTTGCCCTGTTTTTCCTGGCCGAATACACCAATATCTTCATCGTCTCGGCGATTGCCACCGTCTTTTTCCTGGGAGGCTATCACGGGCCGGTGCTGCCGGGGATCCTCTGGTTTCTTATCAAGGCCTATGCCCTGGTTTTCGTCATCCTCTGGTTCAGGTGGACCTTTCCCCGGGTCCGGTTCGACCAGCTCCTCAATTTCGCCTGGAAGATCATGCTCCCGGCTGCCTTCTTAAACATTATCGTCACCGGAGGGGCGCTTAAGTTATGATGACTCCCGCCGACCTGTTCAAAGGGGCCGTCTCCCTCTGTCTGGGGCTCGGGGTAACCCTGAGGTCCTTTTTCAAGCCCGTGGTAACCTGTCAGTATCCCCGGGAAACGATTCGGATCTCCCCCCGTTTCCGCGGCCATACCAAACTCGTGGCCGACCTGGAGAATCCGGGAAAGACCAGATGCTTCGTCTGCGGCATCTGCGAGAAGAATTGTCCTTCGGGCTCGATTAAAAGCGTGACCGGGGAGAAGAGGGAAGGGGAGAAGAAGAAAACCGCCGTAAGCTACCTCCTCGATTTTACCACCTGCAGCCAGTGCGGTCTGTGTGTCGAGACCTGTCCCGTTTCGGCCCTGGAGTTTTCCCAGGACTATAATCCGGCGGGGTACAGGAGGGAGGATTTTCATTACGATCTGGTATTTGAGTTCGAGAAGAGAAAGGTTCATTGACATGGCCTCAGCCGACCCCGCATTTATCTTCATTGCCTTAGTAACCGCGGCCGGAGCGCTCGTTGCGGTACTGGCCTCTTCGGTAATCCATGCCCTTCTCGGGCTGATCCTTGCCATGTTCGGCATCGCGGGATTGTATATCTTCTTGAATGCCCCCTTTATTGCCATGATGCAGATCCTCATTTATGTCGGGGCCATTTCGATCCTCATCGCCTTTGCCATCATGCTTGCCGGGCCGTTTGCCAAAAAACCGGTAGAGTGGACGACCCCGGCCAAGTTCGCCGGGGCCTTGTTTACCGCCCTTTTTTCCGTCTCGGTCTTGTACTTCCTGATCCGGGATGTCTTTGCCGGCGGGGTCTTAAACCACAACATCACGACGGCGGATTTGGGCCGGGTTTTCTACGACCGGCTGCTTCTGCCGTTTGAACTTATTTCCCTGCTCATCGTCGTGAGCATCATCGGGGCGATTATGCTGGCCCTGCTTTCCAGGGGGGAGCGATGACCGAGCCCTTGTACGGCAACATTCAGATATATCTTTTGCTCTCGCTTTTCCTTCTTTCCGCGGGGATTCTAGGGATGATCTACCGGAAGACCTTGATCGGGATGCTGATTTCAGTCGAGTTGATCATGAACGGGGCGGGTTTGAATCTCGTGGCCATCAACAGCCTGACCGGAGGCGACAACGCCTACGGGTTTGTCTTTGCCCTGTTTATCATGGGGCTTGCCGCGGCGGAGGCGGCGGTGGCTTTAAGTATAATAATCCTCATCTTCAGACGCTTCGGCCATATAGAAGGGGCCGGGCTCGCAGGGCTCAAAGAGTAGTTTATGGTAATCGAGAGCGCAAAGCCACTGCTTCCCATCGCGATCGTTTTCGTAACGACGATCCTGATCATGGCTTCCGGGAAGCGGCCTAATCTAAGAGAGTTCTGGTCCGTTGCCGGGGCGGTGCTCACGTTTCTTTCGGTGGCCGCCTTCGTGCCGCCGATCCTGGAGGGTAAGCGGATCGTCTATACCCTCTCCCAGATCGCCCCGGGGGTGGCGATCAGTTTCCGGGTGGATGGTCTGTCCCTTATCTTCGGGATCATCTCGTCATTTCTCTGGATATTCGCCTCGTTCTACAACATAGGCTACATGCGCTCCCTTTCCGAACACGCCCAGACCCGCTATTACGCCTGTTTTGCCATTGCCATCCTGGGGGCCCAGGGGGTTTCCTTCGCCGGGGGGTTGTTTACCCTCTATCTTTTCTACGAGATCATCACCATCTTCACCTATCCCCTGGTGGCCCATCACCAGGATGAAGAGGGCTACGAAGGGGGGAAAAAGTACCTGGTCTATCTCATGGGCACCTCGAAGGGCTTTCTCCTGCCGGCGATGATCCTCACCTATGTGCTTACCGGAACCCTCGATTTTGCCGATGACGTAACGACGGGGACCTTCTCCGGGGCGGCGGACAGCCTCTGGATTACCATCACCTATTTCCTCTTCATCGCAGGCTTTGCCAAGGCGGCGCTCATGCCCTTCCATAACTGGCTGCCCTCGGCGATGGTGGCCCCCACGCCGGTATCCGCCCTGCTCCACGCGGTGGCGGTGGTGAAGGCCGGGGTGTTCTGCATCTCCCGGGTGATGCTCTCCACCTTCGGGATCGATCTTCTGGAGAGTATGAGTCTGGGGATCTACACGGCCTATCTCGCCTCCTTCACCATCCTTTCGGCCTCAATCATCGCGATCACCAAAGACGACCTGAAGGCGCGGCTGGCCTATTCCACCGTCAGCCAGCTTTCCTATGTGGTTTTGGGCGTGGCCCTCCTCGATAATGCCGGGGTGACCGGGGGGATCGTTCATATCGTCAACCACGGTTTCAGCAAGATTACCCTGTTCTTCTGCGCCGGGGCGATCTATGTGGCCGCCCATAAAAAGAAGATCAGCGATCTGGAAGGGATCGGCTATGCCATGCCCTTTACCCTGGGGGCCTTTGCCGTGGCCTCCCTCAGTATGATCGGCGTGCCGCCGGTGGCGGGATTCGTCACCAAGTGGTACCTTTTAAACGGGGCAATGCAGCTACATAGTCTCATTATCGTTGGGGTCCTGATGGCATCAACGCTGCTCAATGCGGTCTATTTCGTCCCGATTACAATCAAGGCCTTTTTCCCTGGTCCGGGGCGGTCTTTACGCAGGGAGGGGATCAAAGAGGCGCCGGCCACGATGGTCGTTCCGATTGTGATTGCCGCCCTGATTTCAGTTTTAATCGGGTTTTTCCCGGGCTTCTTTACGTCGATAATCAGGAGCCTTTTCATATGAACCTTGCAGATATCATAGATAAAATGACAAAAAATTCCCGAACCTTAAAAAAGGTGTTTTTCGGGTGGCTCGCCCTGGTGGTCTTGTTTGATGTCGTTCAACCCCGGGATGACGCCCATTTCCTCATCGACAAGATATTTCTCTTCTGGAGCGTCTTCGGGGCCATAGGCTGTTTCCTCCTGATCAAGGCGGGCAAGGGGCTGGCCCATCTGATCCTGGGCAAGAAAGAGGACTATTATGGATAACTTTATCCATCCCGCTTATGTCTTCTTTTTAGGCTCCCTTCTGGTCCCTTTTCTTAAGGGGAGGGCCAGGGAGGCGCTCCTTCTGCTCATCCCGGTCTCGGCGATTTTCGCCGTTGCCTCGCTTTCCGAGGGCACCTACGGCCAGGCAACCTTTCTCAATATGGACCTGGTCTTAGGCCGGGTGGATAAGTTGTCCCTGGTCTTTGCCTGGGTATTTGTCATCATGGCCCTGCTGGGGGCGATTTACAGCCTCCATGTGAAGGAGGACGGACATCACCTGGCGGGTAATTTTTATGTGGGAAGCTCCCTCGGGGCGGTCTTTGCGGGCGATTATTTGACCCTGTTTATCTTCTGGGAGATCATGGCCTTCTCGTCGGTATTCCTCATCTGGTACCGGCGGGAGAAGGCATCTCTGGCGGCCGGGTTCAGGTACCTGCTGGTCCATGTGTTCGGGGGCCTGTGTCTTTTGGCCGGAATGATGCTCTATTACTTCAAGACGGGAAATCTTCAGTTCGTGGCCCTGTTGCCTGAGGGCGCAGGCGTTGCGGAATACCTCATCCTGGCGGGATTTGCCCTGAATGCGGCGGTTTTACCCCTGCACGCCTGGCTTCCCGACGCCTATCCCGAGGCCACGGTAGAAGGGGCGATCCTCCTTTGCGCCTTTACCACGAAGACGGCGGTGTATGTGCTCGCCCGGGGATTTTCCGGCTTCGAGATCCTGGCGATCCTCGGGGTGGCCATGACCGTCTTCGGCGTAATCTACGCGGTCATCGAAAACGATATCCGAAGGGTGCTGGCCTACCACATCATCAGTCAGGTAGGTTACATGGTGGCAGGCGTCGGCATCGGCACCGCCATGTCGGTAAACGGCGCCTGCGCCCACGCCTTTGCCCACATCCTCTACAAGGCCCTGCTCTTTATGGGGGCAGGGGCGGTCCTCTACATGACCGGTACGGCGAAGATGAGCAATCTGGGCGGGCTGGCCCGGTTTATGCCCCTTACGATGATCTTCTATGTCGTCGGGGCCGTTTCCATTTCCGGGGTGCCCCTCTTCAGCGGTTTTATAAGCAAGTCCATGATCGTGGCCGCCGCCCATGACGAGGGCCGGCTCTACCTGATGGCCCTGATGAACCTGGCGGCCATCGGGACGTTTCTTTCGGTAGGTCTCAAGGTGACCTATTTTGCCTTTTTCAGCAAGGAGGCGCCGCTGGAGACGAAGGAGCCTCCCGGGAACATGCTTGTTTCCATGGCCCTGACCTCGGCGCTGTGCTTTATCCTGGGCGTTTATCCCTCGCTGCTCTACGATCTTTTGCCCTTCCCGGTGGATTATCGCCCCTACACCCTTTATCATCTCTCCGAGGCCTTCCAGGTCCTGTCCTTTACCGGACTTATCTTCTATCTTCTGGCGGCAAAACTTAAACCCGAGGCCAAGATCAACCTCGATGTGGATTACTTTTACCGTAAGGCAGCGGGATATTTCCTCAAGTTCGACCAACGGGTGATCGGCCCGGCGGACACCTGGTGGGGGGAGTTGTGGCAGAGTATCGCCCTCAAGGCGCTTTATCTCAAGGCTTCCCTGGCCTACCTGTTTGATCAGAAGGCCATAGACGGGGTGGTTGACGGATCGGCCGAGCTTGCCCTGATCGTCGGGTCGAAGACCCGCCGGATCCAGACCGGGGAGATTCAGGTCTATATCGGCCTTTCCCTGGTCATTTTTTTCCTCGTTGTTTTTCTGTTTCTGGTTTGAGATGAGGATTTTTTTTAAAGGTTGATAATGGACAGTTACCTGATGATGAATCAACTTGATTGGCCGCTCTTATCCCTCACCATCTTTCTGCCGGTTTTGGGGGTGGCGGTGATCCTCTTTCTTGAAAACGTGCGGGCGGTGAAGATAACCGCCCTGGCGACGAGCCTGATTACCTTCCTCGTCTCCCTTCTCATCTATGTCTATTTTGATCAGACTGTCCACCTCTTTCAACTGGGGGAATTCATCCCCTGGATTCCCCAATACAACATCAATTACGTCCTCGGTATCGACGGCATAACGGTATTTCTCATCATTCTCACCACCCTTCTTACCCCGATCTGCCTTCTTACATCCTGGACGGCCATTGAGACCCGGGTGAAGGAGTTCGCCATCTGCATTCTTCTCATGGAGACCGCGATGGTCGGGGTTTTCTGTTCCCTGGATTTTATCTTGTTCTACATCTTCTGGGAAGCGATGCTCATTCCCATGTATCTGCTCATCGCTATCTGGGGCGGCCCGCGCAAGGATTACGCCTCGCTTAAGTTCTTCATCTACACCCTTTTGGGAAGCGTTTTTCTCCTGGTGGCCATTATCGCCTTCTTTCTTGCCAACGGCAGCTTCTCCATTCCCGAGGCCATGTTCGGGGACTACAGTTTCCCCTTCCAGTTCTTTGTGTTTCTCGCCATGGGGATTGCCTTTGCCATCAAGGTTCCCATGTTTCCCTTCCATACCTGGCTTCCCGCCGCCCATACCGAGGCGCCGACGGCGGGCAGCGTTTTCCTGGCGAGCGTCCTTCTCAAGATGGGGGCCTACGGGTTCCTGCGCTTCAGTCTTCCTATGACCCCGGAGGCGAGCGTCTATTTTGCCCCGGCGATGATCGTCCTGTCCCTTGTCGCTATCGTCTACGGGGGGTTCGTCTGCCTGAGCCAGACGGACATGAAAAAACTGATCGCCTATTCCAGTGTGGCCCACATGGGCTTTGTGACCCTGGGGATCTTTTCCTTTACCCTCTTTGGGTTCAAAGGGGCCATGCTCCAGATCCTCAATCACGGTATCACCACCGGCGCCCTTTTCTGTATGGTCGGCATCATTTACGAGCGCACCCATAGCCGGGAGATCTATGACAATGCGGGGCTGGGCAAGTTTATGCCGATTTACGCCGGCTTCTTCGGCATTTTTGCCGTATCGTCCTTTGCCTTTCCCGGTACCAACAACTTTATAAGCGAACTCTATGTGCTCTTCGGGACATTTGCCGTGAGTAAATGGGCCGGTTTTGCAGCGGTCGCCGGCGCGGTAATCGCCGCCGCATACATGCTCCGGCTCCTCAAGCAGATCGCCTGGGGGAGGGAGGACAGGCGGCCTTATCTCGACTTGAATCTAAGGGAGGCCGTCTATCTTTTGCCTTTAGTCTTGTTTGTGTTCTGGGTGGGGCTTTTCCCCCGCCCCTTTGTAGCGGCAATCGAGGCAACCTTGGTCTTCTATCACGGGCAGATGGAACATTTTATCCGCTAGAGGATTTATAATTTATGATGGTTCTTCCCGAGCTCTCTCTACTAATATTTTCGATCACGTTCCTTTTCCTTTCCCTGGGCAAGGAAAGGGGTAATCTGCTCAAAATAGCAAGACTGGGGGCGCTCGGAGCGGTTCTGGCGGCTATCGTCACCGTCGGGTCTTACGGGGAGATATTGTACGGCGCCTACCGGCTCGATCTTTTCTCCCAGATCTTCAAGATAATGATCGCCCTGGGATTGTTTTTCGTACTGCTCATCACCGATAATAAAGGTGATGCCCCCCGGGGCTTTCGGGCCGAATATTTCATGTTTCTGGGTTTTTCCACCCTGGGCCTGATGATGGTTGTGAGCGCGGTCGAGCTGATCTCCCTCACCCTGGCCCTCGAGGTATCATCATTTAGCCTTTATGTGCTGGTCCCCTTAAGAGAGGCCAAAACCAGGGAGCAGCTGGAAGCGGCGATGAAGTATCTGTTTTTCGGGGCCGTCTCCACGGGGATTATGCTCTACGGAATGGGGTATCTCTACGGCCTTGCCCAATCCACCTTTCTTGCCGAGATTGCCCTGGTTATTCCCGACTACCTGGGAGAGCCGGTGGCCCTCGTTGCCCTTTTGCTCGTTTTTGTGGGTTTTTTCTTCAAGCTTTCCCTTTTCCCGTTTCATTTCTGGACCCCGGACATCTACGAGGGTTCTTCAAATACGACGACGACCTTTATCGCCACGGTGCCCAAGATTGCGGCGGCAGCCCTGCTTATCAGAATTGCCTCTTTGGCCTCTCCGGAAGAGATCGAGCTTACAGAGGTTTTGATAATTCTGGCCGCCTTTTCCATGACCCTGGGGAATCTGGCGGCGCTGGTTCAAAGGGATTTAAAAAGGTTGCTCGCCTATTCGGGGATCGCCCACGCCGGGTATCTCCTCATGGGAATCCTGACCTTCACCGCCGACGGATATGTTGCGGTGATTTACTATACCTTCATTTACCTTTTTATGAACCTGGCCTGTTTCTTTGTCATTTTGAAGCTGGCGGGAGACGGGGAGAACCTTTCCCTGGATAATCTCTCCGGTCTGGCGAGACGGGCGCCGCTTATGGCCCTGACCCTGGCCGCCGGGGCCTTCGGCCTGGCCGGAATCCCGCCTGCCGGCGGCTTTACCGGCAAGTTCTTTATCTTTGTCAGCGCCTTTCAGGCCGGGCATTTGAATATAGTAATAATCGGCGCGGTAAATACGGTGCTTTCAATTTTCTATTACCTGAACCTCGTCCGGCTGAGCTATTCCCGGGAGGCCGAGGGAAAAGAGCCCCTCCTCCTTACCAGGGGAGAGAAGACCCTCTGCGTCGTCTTCATTTTCATCATAATTTATCTGGGTATCCTGCCTTATCTTCCCCTCGGTCTCTTCGGATTGATGGTGTAGGGGATAATCCGTTTAAAGGAGAAGCCCCTTCCACACTTATCCCTGCCAACGGTATACCAGATTTCCCATAGTTCCTGATTCCCCCTCAATTCCAGAAAATATCTCTGAAAATATCTCTTGACTTTATCCCTTGCTGTTGGATACTGTGACCAGTGGTCAGATAATGACCGACGTTTAAGAAAATAAAATCATCGATTGACCCTGGATTTTGGATCAGGCTAAAGCCTTTTTTGGGCCGGGAAGGTGGCGGATTGGGAGTCGAGGAGAGGAGAAAAAGGGAAAGGGCGATGAAAAGGCACGCCATTCTGGAGGCGGCCAGGCAGCTTTTCCTCGAAAAGGGCTTCAAAACGGTTACGGTAGAAAATATCGCCGGTCAGGCAGAAGTAAGCAAAGGTTCCATCTATCTTTATTTCCAGAGCAAAGAAGAGATCTATACGGAAATCCTCCTTGAGGATATCGACAAGTTTTTCCGTAGGACCAACGATCTACTCGGCAGCAGTACGTCTTGCGGCGATTCTCTGATCCAATTCTCCCTCGTCTATATCGATTTCTTTCTTAAGGAGCGGGAGCTTTTCCGGATCCTCATGAACTTCATGCTCCATACGGAAGATATGAATCTGCCCGAAGACTTAAACAAACACCTCATCAGGGCTACCAACAGAAACATGAAGTTCCTCGAAGAGACTATTCAGGCGGGGATTACCGCAGGAGAGTTCTCGTCCAATCTGGATATCCTGAAATGCCGCAATACCCTCTGGGGATTTCTCAACGGGGTGATGTCCCTCCATCTCTTTATCGGCCGGGAGTCTCTGCGGGCGGAAAGGATCTCCGCCACGGTAAAGGAAGGCCTGGCGGTATTTATCAGGGGGCTAAAGAAAGGGGAACCCCCGTTATTACAGATCATTAAAGAGGAATAAGAACAAATAACCAAAAAAGGGGGCCTTTAGTAATGGGTAATTCATTGGTTAACACGCGGGATCAGGAATTTGTTCTCTTCGAACTCTTCGGTCTGGAAAAACTCTTCGAGGCCGAGAAGTACAAAGACTTCTCCAAAGACGATTTTCTCATGATGCAGAAGGAGGTGGAGAAGCTTGCGGTCAATGTCATTCTCCCGACCTATGCCCCCGGAGACAAGGCGGGATGCACCTTTGAAAACGGCAAGGTTAAGGTGCCTGAGTGTTTTCACGAGGCCTACAAAAAATACGTCGAGGCCGGGTGGCTATGTCCCCATAAATCGGTGGACGTTGGAGGCCAGGGGATTCCCGTGGCGATGATGACGGCCTATTCGGAATTCTTCTGCGCCGCCAATTTCGCCTTTCTTATGTATATGGGATTGACCAACGGGGCGGCAGGTTTGATTGAGGACTTCGGGACAGAAGAGCAGATGAACAAGTACATGTACAAGATGTATGCGGGCCAATGGGCGGGAACCATGTGCCTGACCGAACCCGGGGCCGGAAGCGACGTCGGGGCGCTGAAAACCTCGGCGAGGCGCCTGCCTGACGGGCGCTACAGCATTACCGGAACCAAGTGCTTCATCTCCTCAGGGGACCATGATCTGACGGAAAATATCATCCATCCCGTTTTAGCCAGGATCGAGGGGGATTACCCGGGCACCGCGGGCATCTCCCTTTTTCTCGTGCCGAAATACCGGGTTAACGACGATGGAACCTTAGGCGAGTCCAACGATGTAAAGACAGGGAACATCGAACACAAGATGGGCATCAAGGGTTCCGCCACCTGCACCTTGAATTTCGGCGATGAGGGTAATTGTGTGGGTGAGCTCCTGGGCAAGGAACGGGAAGGGCTCAAGATCATGTTTCACATGATGAATCACGCCCGGCTCGAGGTGGGGATGCAGGGGCTGGCCCATGCCTCGGCGGCCCTGGAACATGCGATCCAGTATGCCAAAGAGCGGATTCAGGGCGCCCCGATCTGGGAGATGAACAACCCCGAAGCCAGGGCCGTGAGGATCATCGAGCATCCGGATATCAGAAAGAAACTCCTCACCATGAAGGCCTATGTAGAAGGGATCCGGGCGCTGAACTATTTTGTCGCCTATTGTATGGACCGGACCGTAACAGCTCAGGATCAAAAGGAAAAGGACAAGTGGGCCGGATTTGTTGATCTTCTGACCCCGGTTTGCAAGGCCTATTCCTCCGATCGGGCCCTGGAGGTCTGCTCGACGGCGATCGACATTTACGGAGGCTATGGATATTGTTCCGAGTATCCGGTGGAGCAGTATCTGAGAGACTGCCGGATCGCGCCGATCTACGAGGGGACCAACGGAATCCAGGCCCTGGATCTGGTGGGCAGGAAACTCGCCCAGCGGAAGGGGGCGAATTTCCTGAACCTTGCCGGCGAGATCCAGACCACCGTGGCGATGGCCAAAGACATCGAGGAGCTGAAAAAATACGGCGCTATTTTAGAGGAGGCGGGCAACGCCCTGATCACCCTGACGATGCAATTTGCCGAACTGGCTAAATCCTCCGGGTTTCTTGTCCCGATCCTTTATGCCACCGACTATCTCAAGGTTATGGGGGATGTGGTAATCGGTCATTTCCTGCTCAGAGGTGCCTGCCTGGCGGAAAGAAGGCTCCAGGAGATTTACGAGGCCAAGGGCGCCGAGGGCTCGCCGGGTAAGAAGCGGGCCCTCGTTCATGAAGATGCTAACGTTGCCTTCTATCAGGGTAAGATCGCCGCGGCGAGACATTTCTCCGTTTCTGTGCTGACCCTGGTCAAGGCGGGCTGCGAGGCAATAAGGATCGGGGAGAAGACTCCCATCGAAATGGCGGAAGAATCGCTCGGAATGTAATTGGGCAAGTGAATCTCGTGCCGAAAAGGGGGAAGATTATGGGATTAGAGATAAGAAAAGCGGCGGTTTTAGGGGCCGGAGTCATGGGCGCGACCATTGCCGCCCATCTGACCAATGCCGGGATCGAGTGTGTCCTGCTGGACATTGTCCCTCCTGAGCTTACCGAGGCGGATAAGTTGAAAGGCTTAAGCGAAAAAAGCCCCGAATGGCGAAACAGATTTGCCGCAGGCGGCCTGGAGGGGGTTTTGAAGGCGAAGCCCGCCGGATTTTTTGCCAAGAAAAATGCGGCCATGATCAGAACAGGAAATTTTGCCGATCATCTCGATTTCCTTGCCGATGCGGACTGGGTGATAGAGGTGGTCGTGGAGAATCTGAAGATCAAGCAGGAACTTCTCGCCCGGGTAGCGAAGGTGATCCATCCCGAATGCATCGTCTCCACCAATACCTCCGGGATTCCGGTAAATGCCATCGCCAAAAATCTGGCCGCCGGTTTGAAGGAGAGATTCCTGGGGACCCATTTTTTCAACCCGCCCAGGTATATGAAACTCCTGGAAATAATTCCGGGCAAAGAGACCCGCAAGGATATCGTCGAGTTCATGATCCGTTTCTGCGAAGAGCGCCTCGGTAAGGGGGTGGTGGTTTGCAAGGATGTCCCCAACTTTATCGGGAACCGGATCGGCAGCTTTGATATCTCAAACGCAATCAGGATCATGCTCGATCGAGACCTCAAGGTGGAAGAGCTTGACGGCATTATTGGCAAGGCCCTGGGGCGTCCCGGTTCGGCGATCTTCGGCACCCTGGATCTGGTCGGCCTGGATACCGCGGGCCATGTGACGAAAAACCTCTATGAGGCGGTCCCGGACGATGAAATGAGGGATTTTTTCAAGCCCGTCGAGTTCATGACCAAGATGGTAGAAAACAAATGGCTCGGCAACAAGACCAGACAGGGTTTCTACAAGAAGACGAAGGATTCCCGGGGCAGGGCCGTAAGGCAGGTTCTGGATTATCACTCAATGGAGTATGTGGAGGCGGCCAAACCTAAGTTCCCTTCGATAGAACAGGCCAAGAAATCCAAAAACGGCGTGGCCGGGTCGATCGGGATTCTCTTTTCCGGAGATGATCTGGCCGGAGAAGTAGCCCGGGAGTATCTCTGCCGTAACTTTATCTATGCGGCCAACCGGATCCCCGAGATTGCCGATAACGTCGTTGCCGTCGATAACGCGATGAAGTGGGGATACAATCATCAGCTCGGGCCGTTTGAGACCTGGGATGCCGTCGGGGTCAAAGAGGCCGTCTCGGTTATGAAAAAACTCGGGTATCCCATCCCCGGGAAGGTCGAGGAGATGCTGGCAGGCGGCCATGAAACCTTCTACCTGAAGAAGCCGGACGGTCTTTACTACTATGATTTCGATAAGAAGGATTACCTGATCCTCAAGAAGAATCCCCGGATCATCCTTCTTGGTGAGCTGAAAGAGACCCGGGGGGTTGTCAAGCAAAATCCCGGGGCAAGTCTGATCGATCTTGGCGACGGCGTCGCCTGCCTCGAGTTCCACACGAAAATGAATGCGGTGGACGACGATATGATCGAAATGATCATGGCCGCCTGCGATCTGGTCGAGAAGGATTTTGAAGGCCTGGTTGTGGGCAATCATGAGGCGAACTTCTCCGTCGGCGCGAACATCTTTAAGGTTCTCATCGGGATCCAGCGGGCCGAGTGGGATGTCCTGGAGAAGTTGATCAAGGCCTTCCAGGACGCCAATATGCGGATGAAATACCTGTCCCGGCCGGTCGTAACCACCCCGGCGGGAATGGCCCTGGGCGGGGGATGCGAGATTGCCATGCACGGGACCCGCTGCCTTCCTTGCGGGGAGGCGTATATGGGCCTGGTGGAGGTGGGCGTCGGCCTGATCCCCGCCGGCGGTGGGTGCAAGGAGCTCATGGTGAGGCTGACCGAAGGGATTCCCGACGGGGTCGTCGAAGGGGGAGGAAACCTTCAGCCTTACTATGCCAAGGCCTTCGAAAACATCGCCATGGCAAAGGTCTCGACGAGCGGAGTCGAGGCGATGGAACTGGGCTATGTCCGCAAGTCCGAGCGGGTCTGTCTCAATCGGGATCACCTGCTCTGGGAGGCCAAACAGTTGGTCAAGCAGCTTTTCCTCTTTCACCGGGTAGCCCGACCGGCCTTGATCCCGGTAATGGGAGAAAATTTCCGGGGGATAGCGGAGGCCGTTTTGTACAATATGCGAAAAGGAAACTACATCTCCGATTACGATATCCACGTGGCGAGAAAGGTCGCCTATATCCTCTCCGGCGGCGATTGCCCCGAAGGGACCCTCATCTCCGAGCAGGAGATTCTAGACCTCGAGCGGGAGGCCTTCCTGAGCCTGGCGGGGGAGCAGAAGACTCAAGATCGGATCATGCACATGTTGAATACGGGAAAGCCGTTGCGTAATTAACTTGCACCCGGGGGAAGGTAACGAAGAGACCTTGATCCTTGAACGAATGAAGGAGGAAGCCGATGAATGAAGCAGTTATCATAGAAGCCGTCAGGAGTCCCGGCGGTCGTTATAAGAGGGGAGGATTAGCGCAAACCAGAGGTGATGAGATCGGGATTCAGGTCTTAAAGGGGCTCATGTCCCGGGTGCCCCAGATGAAACCGGAGGAGGTGGACGACCTCATCGTCGGCTGTTCCTTCCCGGAAGGGGAACAGGGGATGAATTTCGCCCGGATCATGGCGGTGGGCGCCGGCCTTGCCCTTTCCACCTCCGGCATGACGGTGAACCGCTTCTGTTCTTCCGGCCTCCAGGCGATCGCCGATGCCACTGCCAAGATCAGGGCCGGCTGGTCCGAGGCGATCATCGCCGGCGGCTGCGAATCCATGTCCCATGTTCCCATGGGGGGAAATGTCTTCAGGCCCCACCCGGACTGGGGAAATCTTCCCAATGTTTATGTCTCCATGGGGATAACCGCCGAGAATGTGGCGGCCAGTTACAATGTTTCAAGGGAGGATCAGGACAGGTTCGGCCTGGAGAGCAACCGTCGGGCCTATGAGGCCATCAAGGCGGGAAAATTCCAGGAAGAAATTATTCCCATCAAGGCTTATCGCTACACGAAAACAAAAGCCGGGAAAAGGGTTCGAAATCAGGTAACCTTCGATCAGGATGACGGGGTCCGCTGGCCCACCACCCTGGAGGACTTGACCCGGCTGAAGCCGGCCTTCAGGCAGGATGGAAGCGTAACCGCCGGCAATTCCTCCCAGATGACCGACGGGGCGGCCTTTGCCCTCCTCATGACCGAGACCAGGGCCAAGGCCCTGGGGTTGAAACCCCTGGCCAGACTTGCCTACTATGCCGTTACCGGCTGCAGGCCCGAGGAGATGGGAATCGGGCCTGCCCTGGCCATCCCCAAGGTCTTGAAGATGGCCGGCCTCCAGACGAAAGATATCGACCTCTTCGAGATAAATGAGGCCTTTGCCTCCCAGGCCCTCTACAGCATCCGGGCCGTAGGGATCGAAGACAGGCTAAAGAGCGGCGACATCAATCCCAACGGCGGGGCCATTGCCCTGGGCCACCCCCTCGGGGCCACCGGGGCCAAGCTGACCGCCCAGCTTTTAGCCGAGCTCAAAAGGAGGAAAGGCAAACGGGGCATCGTTTCCATGTGCATAGGCGGCGGCATGGGGGCTGCGGGGATTTACGAAATGCTGTAGCCGCCGGGGGATGGTATCTTAAGGAGTCAGTACCCCGGCGGGTGAAAACAGGTTATTTCTGTATTCATAAGCTTTCTTTTCATCCCGGGCGCGCCTCGGAGAGACCCTGTTCCAAGGTCTCCGATTTTCCTTGACTTTAGGGACAGGTCTGTCTTATGGTTTAGCCGGCCAAAGAAAAATCCCTTGATCCCCGGCCCGGCGGCAAGTAGGCGAGGGCTTTGAAAAAGCGCTGTTTTTGTCACTGCGACCTTCCCATCCGGTCATTGCGACCGAAGGGAGAAAACCTAAACAGGACGCAACCATCAAGATTACCCGTCCCGGGCGCGCCCCGGAGAGACCCTGTTCCAAGCTCCCCGGGCTTGTTTGATCCGTTTGTGATATTTGCCTAAACTTCTTAAGATTCGAGAGGAGGGAGCTTATGAAGGTACTTGTAGTCTATTATTCCCTTTTCGGCCACGTTCACCGCCTGGCGGTGGCGGCGGCGGAAGGTGCCAGAGAGGTCGAGGGGGCGGAGGTGACCCTTCGACGTGTCCCCGAGACCCTTCCTGAGGAGGTTCTAAGGAAGATGGGGGCCCTGGAGGCGCAGCGGGCCTTCGCCGACATACCGATCTGTACCCTCGAGGAACTCTCCGCGGCGGATGCGGTCATTTTCGGAACCCCTACCCGCTTCGGTAACATGTGCGGAA
>JBBIJM010000050.1:0-18688 GCA_037445955.1 Syntrophobacterales bacterium | reverse complement strand
GGAGATACCGTCTGCCAGAGGCAGGCTTGAACCTTTTAGCAGATTTCAGGCCCGGTCTCAAAGAAAATCATAAGCTCCTTGGGCGATAGCCTGCCCTTTATAGTGCGCTTTTCGCAATGACCGGGTGGTTGCCGGCGCTTTTTGAAATGACATTATTCAAAGCTTTCTCCTTGACAGAGGCGGTTTCTTCAGGTGATAAAGTCGCCGTTTCAGGAGCACTCCATTGGTTTACCTCAAACTTCTTGCCACCGCCGTCATCTGGGGAGGCACCTTCACCGCCGGTCGGGTGATAGCCCCGAAGGTGGGGCCGTTTACCGGCTCGTTTATCCGCTTTGTCCTGGCCACGGCGGTCTTGATCATCTTTATCCGGAGAATGGAAGGGAAATTGCCGTCACCAAACAGGCGGGATCTCCTTACGGCGGCCCTGCTCGGGGCTACCGGGATATTCGCCTACAACGTCTTTTTCTTCCTCGGGATGCAAACGGTGGAGGCCGGCCGGGCCGCGCTTATCGTGGCGACGAATCCGGTCTTCATATTTCTTTTTTCCGTGGTTATTTTCAACGAACCTCTGACCGGATTTCGGGGGCTGGGGGTTGTCCTTTCCCTGGTCGGGGCGGCGATTGTCATCACCGCCGGCAATCCTTTCGTCTTTGCCTCTGCTTTCGGCCGGGGAGAGCTCTTAATCTTCGGCTGCGTGATAAGCTGGGTAGCCTATTCCCTGATCGGCAAGTCGGCGATGAGGTCTCTCTCGCCGCCGGTGGCGGTGACCTGCGCCTCCCTTCTGGGAACGATCGCCCTGTTTTTCCCGGCCCTGGCGGAGGGGCAGATCGGCGGTTTAGTCGGCCTGACCTTCACCGATTGGGCCGCCCTGGCCTACCTCGGCATCATCGGCACCGCCGTGGGCTTTGTCTGGTACTACGAGGGGATAAAGGAGATCGGCGCCTCCCGGGCCGCGGTTTTCATCAATTTCGTGCCGGTGAGTGCGGTGATCTCAGGCTGGCTGATTCTTAACGAGCCGCTGACCATTTCTTTAGTTTCAGGCGCCCTGCTTGTGACTGGCGGGGTTTATTTGATGAACCGGGAAAGACCTTGATCAACTGACAGGGTCATGATAATCAGATGCCGCCTGAAAGACGGGAGGAGGCGGGAGAGGGAATGGAGATATTCAAGATAGCCACTTACAACGTGAACTCGATCCGTTCGCGCCTCCCGATTGTTATCTCCTGGCTCAGGGAGAACCGTCCCGATGTGTTATGCCTGCAAGAGACGAAGGTGGAAGACGGCAGCTTTCCCTTCCGGCCCTTCGAGGAGACGGGCTACCGGGTTTACTTTAAAGGGGAAAAGAGATACAACGGCGTTGCCATTGCCTCACTTGCCGAGCCGACCTCCCTTGCCTTCGGAATGGAAGATGAGGCCGGCGGGGAGGAGACCCGCTTGATCAGGGGCGTTTTCGAAGGGATCACCGTTATAAACACCTACGTTCCTCAGGGCAGGGAAAGAACGGCCCCGCAATTTGCCTACAAGCTGGAATGGTTCAGCCGGTTTCACCGTCTCCTCAAACGTTCCTGTTCTTTGGAGGAGAGGGTTGTCTGGTGCGGCGATCTCAATGTCGCGCCCGAGCCGATTGATGTTTACGATCCGAAGAGGCTCCTGGGCCACGTCTGTTTTACCCCGGAGGTCTGGGAGGCCTTTGCCGAGGTTGTGGCCTGGGGATTGGCCGATGTCTACCGGAAGCATCATCCGGGCGAGGCCGGCCGGTACACCTTCTTTGACTATCGTTTTCCGCGGACCCTCGAGCGGGGTCTGGGATGGCGGATCGATCATATCCTTGCCACCCGGACCCTGGCGGACAGGTCCTTGGGGGCCGAAATCGATCTGGGACCGAGGCGGGCGGAAAGGCCTTCGGACCATACCGTCTTATTCGCTTTATTTGAGAAGAATTCATGAAGGACATAAACGAACTGCACAAGATAAATCAGCTCATCGCCAGAAGATTCTCCAGGATAGAAGCGAATCTGGCCGGCTACAGCAATCCCCTGGAACTTCTTGCCGGGGTTGTTCTGGGTCTTAAGGAGGAATTTCAGATTCCCTATGTCTGGCTGACCCTGGTTGATGGCCCTGAAACGGCAAGGTTAAAAAAACAGATTCAACGCTCCGAGTTCCTTGCCGGTCGCTTGAACTGCATCGGGAGGCCGGCCTTCCTGGGCCTGGTTCCTGACGGGGTGAACCCGGTGATCGCCAACGCCGGCTTAAAGCCCTACTATATCCTCCTGCCGACCCGGATCAGATACTTTATCAGATCTATCTGCGTTGCCCCGATTACCTGCCGGGGGAAGATCATCGGCAGCTTCAATCATGGCGACAGCTCCCCTCTCCGTTATCAGCCCGGGATGGATCACCGGCTTCTGGCGGGACTGATGGGCAAGGTGTCCGAAAGACTCACAGAGCTTGTCCCGAGCGGAAGGCGATTAAAACCTTAAGAACCGGGCAGGGGATTAATATCTCGAGGCCTTTTCCCTGGCCTTGACCTTAAGGATAAGGAAGGCCACAAAAACCAGGGCCAGGATGTTGATTCCCCAGGCGTAGTCGTAGGAGCCTGCGAGATCGTAAACAACCCCACCCAGGAAGGGGCCGATGCCGCCGCCGATACCGGCGGTGAAGAAGATCATCAGGCCGTAGGCGGAGCCCATAATGTGCCTGCCGAAACGGTCCGCCAGCAGGAAAGGCATCAGGGGGGCCATGGCGCCGTAGCCGAAACCGAAGAGGATCGCATAAAGATAAAGCAGACCTTCGGTTTCAGCAAAAAGCAAGACCGTAAGCGCCGAGGCCATGGTGATAAACCCCCAGGCGGCCAGGTACTTGGCATCCTTCACCCGGTCGCTGATGCTGCCGAAGAAAAACCGGCCGGCGATGCTTGCCACCCCGATGAACCCCACGGCGGTGGCGGCGGAAAGGGCGCCGATCCCCCGGTCGAGGGCATAGGCCACCTGGTGGACCGAGACCGAGGCCCAGACCATTACCGCCAGGCCGTAGGAAACGGTGAGGTACCAGAAGCGGTTATCGGCAAGGAGGGGCTTTAAGGAGAGTTTCCCGGGAACATCATCGGGGGCCGGATCGGCACCCCCGGGCCTTTCCTGATCCCCGTCGGGCAGGAGGCCGTAATCCTCCGGCTTGGTCTTGCCCATGAAGAGCTGGGAGGCGGCCAGCCCGATTACCAGGGTAAGAACCCCGAGAAAGATGAAACCCGCCTGCCAGCCCCAGCGGATCACGATCTCCCCGGTGAGAGGGACAAGAAGCATGGTCCCCAGCCCCGTTCCGATCGAGGCTAAGCCTATGGCAAACCCCCGCTTTCTTACGAACCATTTACTGATCGTGGTGGAACAGACCACGGCCCCGAAGCAGGCGGAGCCCAGCCCGCAGAGAAGACCGTAGGCAAGGAAGAACTGCCAGGGTTGTTTAACGAAGGCAACCAGAATGAATCCCGCCGCAATAAGGACGGCGCCTGCGGTCAGAATCCACCGGGGGGCGGTATGATCGAGGAGGCGGCCGGAGAAGATGCCCCCTATCCCATAGATGAAGATCATGATCGAGGCGGCCGACGAGATAACCGTTCGCGACCAGCCGTAATCCTCCGACATGGGCTTGACGAAGATGCCTAGACAGTAACGGGCGCCGTAGCTTACCCCCAGGATCAAAAAGGCGCCTAGCATTACGTACCATCCCCAGAACAATTTTTTTCCTCTCATCCGCAAAACCTGCGCCTTTCTCCGTAAGCCTGCGAGGGCTTTGAAGTACTGCTGATTTTGTCATTTCGACCACAGGGAGAAATCTGAAAACAGCCTTAAGGCAAGATTTCCCATCGCCTTCGCTCCTAAGAAACTTCACCGCATGTTAATAACCGCCATGCAGCATCGGGGCCGGCGGCTCGAAATGACATTATTCAAAGCTTTCCCTGCGGCAACGCAGGCTAGACCTTATCCCCCGGTTTGTCAACAGATTAGCGGCGGAATCCTTCCGCCTGCGGTCCAACTATTCCATTGAAGAAGACCGCGGATTGTGCGAGATTCAGGGGGACAACGTTCAGATTTGGAGGAGACATGAAGGTGACTTATTCTATCGCCTCGCTTAAATGCGACCATTGCGCCCGCACCGTAGAGCGGGAGGTAGGCGGACTCAGGGGGGTGCTTGGGGTAAAGGCTGAAGGCAAAACTAAAAAGATAGAGATTTCCTTTGAGCCGCCGGCGACGGAAGAGGCGATCAAGGCCCTGCTTGCCGAAATCGACTACCCAGTCTCCGGCTAACGTTGCCGGATGCAATTTACGACCACCGGTCTGAAAGGCCCGAGTATGTCCGGAACCAGACAACTGACTATACCCATCACCGGGATGACCTGCGTCAACTGCGCCTCAGCCGTAGAGCGCAGCCTGAAAAAAATGGGCGGCGTAGCCGGGGTTACCGTCAATCTTTCGTCCCAGCGGGCCATCGTTGAGTTTGATCCGGCAGAGGTTTCGCTGAAAGATCTAATTGCCGGGATTGACCGGGCCGGATACGGCGCAGCGGCGGCCGACTACCACCTCGAATTAAGAAGGCTCGCCGACGACAGCGATGCCCTGAGAATCGAGAAGGCCCTCCTCAAACTGGAAGGCGTGCTTGCCGCGTCGGTGGCCTATGCGACCCAGCGGGCGAGGATCCGGTATGTGCCGACGATCGTTTCTCCCGGGGAGTTCAGGCGGGCGATCGCCCAGGCCGGATTTGAGGCCCTGGCGGAGGGCGGGGAAGGGGAAGACGCCGAGGCCGGGGCCCGGGAGAAGGAGACAGGGCAACAGCGCCGTCTGTTTTTTTTGGGGCTTCTCTTCACCGTTCCCCTCTTTGTCCTGTCCATGGGCAAGGATTTAGGCCTGCTTCCGGATTTCATCTATCAAGCCGAAAGGATATCCCACCACCGGACGACCGGGCGCTGGTTCGACTGGCTTCTTCTGGCCCTCGCCCTGCCGGTCCAGTTTTACGTCGGCGGACAGTACTATCGGGGGGCCTTCAAGGCCTTGGGGAACAGGTCCGCCAATATGGATGTGCTCATCGCCCTTGGGACCTCGGCGGCGTTTTTCTATTCCGTTCCGATTACCTTGGGGTTCCTCACCGGGCACGTTTACTATGAGACGGCGGCGGTCATCATCACCCTGATCAGGCTGGGAAAATACTGGGAGGCCCGGGCCCGGGGGAGGACCTCCGAGTCGATCAGGAAGCTGATGGGACTCAGCCCCAAAACCGCCCGGGTAATAAGAAACGGCAAAGAGACCGGGATTCCCGTTGAGGAAGTGCTCGTCGGGGATCTGGTCCTCGTGAAGCCCGGCGAGAAGATCCCCGTCGACGGTCTGATCGTGGAAGGTGTAAGCTCCATCGACGAATCGATGCTGACCGGCGAGTCCCTTCCTGTAACCAGGAGAGTCGGCGACCCGGTGATCGGGGCGACGATGAACAAACAGGGATTCTTCAAGTTCGAAGCGACGAAGGTGGGCCGGGAGACTGTCCTGGCGCAAATCATCCGTCTGGTGGAGGAGGCCCAGGGGAGTAAGGCCCCGATCCAGAGGATGGCCGATCAGGTTTCTTCGGTCTTCGTGCCGGTGGTGATGATCATTTCGCTTACTACCTTCGCCGGGTGGTTTTTTTTCGGCCCGCCGCCCGGTGATCCGGAGGCCTATGGTTACTTTACCCGGGCCTTGATCAACATGGTGGCGGTGCTGGTGATCGCCTGCCCCTGCGCCATGGGGCTCGCCACGCCTACGGCGGTGATGGTGGCAACGGGCCGGGGGGCCGAAGCGGGGATCCTTTTCAAAAGCAGCGAAGCCCTGGAACTGGCCGGCAAGGTCAGGACGGTGGTTTTGGACAAGACGGGGACCGTAACGAAGGGAGAACCGGCCCTGACCGATGTGGTGGCCGCAGGGATCGGCGAGGACGAGCTCCTGCGACTGGCCGCCTCGCTGGAGAGGGGAAGCGAGCATCCCCTGGGGAAGGCGATCCTCAGGGAGGCCCAAAGACGGGGTCTTGCCCTTGACGAGCCGACCGGATTTGAAGCGGAACCGGGCCAGGGGATAAAAGGAAAGGTCTCCGGGAGGGATATTGTCGTCGGAAACAGAGCGATGTTTGCCGGGCTGGGGATTGTCCTGGGGCAGCTCGAGCCGGAGGTCTCGCGGCTGGAAGGGGAGGCCAAAACCGCGATCCCGGTGGCGGTGGATAACGTGGCGGCAGGAGTCATCGCCGTTGCCGATACGATCAAGGACGGTTCGGTGGAAGCGGTCTCGGAGCTTGCCCGGCTGGGCCTGAAAACCGTGATGATCACCGGAGACAACCGGAAGATCGCCGGGGCCATCGGGAGACAGGTCGGGATAGAGACCGTTCTGGCGGAGGTCTTGCCTGCCGGTAAGGCCGCTGAGCTCAGACGGCTGAAAGACGCCTCCGGGGGAGGGGAGGGTTACGTGGCGATGGTGGGAGACGGGATCAATGACGCCCCCGCCTTAGCCCAGGCCGATGTGGGCATCGCCATCGGAACCGGCACCGACGTCGCGATGGCCGCGGCGCCCATTACCCTAATGGGCGGCGATCTCCGCGGCGTTCCCCGGGCCATCGTCCTTTCCCGCAGGGCCCTAAGGACGATTAAGCAGAACCTCTTCTGGGCCTTCTTCTACAATGCCCTGCTTATTCCCGCCGCGGCGTTGGGTTTTCTCAACCCGATGCTCGCCGCGTTTGCCATGGCGGCAAGCAGCGTCTTTGTGGTGACCAACAGCCTCCGTTTGAGGAGGGTGAAATTATAAAAAAGGCTACTTTTCCTTGAGCACCACCACCGTTTCGTCGGAGCAGGGGGTAATCACCGACGGCGCCCCGGCCTCGCTGCTTTTTATTTCGTAAATCGTAACGGGCTTTTCCTTACCCTTGACCGCGACCCGCTCGAGGCCCGTTATCACCACATGGCCGAATTCACAGGAATTGACTTGAGGGACGATCTTTGTAACCAGGTTTTCCGAAAGGAGGATGTGGGCGTCGTATTTTCTCGTCAACGATTCGAGCCTCGCCCCCAGGTTCACCTCATCGCCGATGATGGTGTAGTCCATCTTTTTCCCTTCGGCGCCGATGTTGCCGACCAGGACCCAGCCGCAATTCAGGCCGATGCCGCAGTCCAGTACCGGCTTGCCTTGGGTGCGCCATTCCCCCTGAAGTTTCTTTAAGGTATCAACCATTTCCAGGGCGCACTTAACCCCTCTTATCCCGTGGTCGTCCTGCTGGAGCGGCGCACCCCAGAACGCCATGATCGCATCGCCAATGAACTTGTCCAGCGTCCCCTCCCAGCGGAAGACGATCTCGGTCATCTTGCCTAAGTATTCGTTCAAAATGGCCACGACCTCCTCCGGGGGATGTTTTTCGGAGAACGAGGTGAAGCCCCGGACGTCGGAGAAGAGCACCGTGATCTCCCGCCTCTCCCCGCCCAGTTTGGCCAGGCTCGGGTTTCTGATCAGTTCGTTCACCACCCGCTCGGTTACATAGCTGGAAAACATCGCCTTGACCCGGCGGGCGTTTCTCTCCTCGACGATGAAGCTGTAGACGTTCGTGGCGATAAATACCGAAAGGCCGTTTAAGGCGGGGACCGCCAGGTTCACCCAGAGCCCCCAATGGCGAAAGAGGAGATAGCCGCCGCCCAGGATGAGAAGGAGGTAGCAGGCGGTGAACAGGGCCGCCTGGCGCACCTTGAGAAAGACGATAATCAGGGAAAAGATAAGACCGGCACCCAGGGCGATGGCCAGATCCACCGAGGGAGGCGCCGCCTTTAAGAACCTGTTTTCCAGGATAGAGGCGATGACGCTGGCGTGTTTTTCCACCCCCGGCATCGCCGCGGCCAGAGGCGTTACCCTAAGGTCGTAGATGCCGATGGCCGTAGCCCCGACGAGGATTACCTTGCCTTCTAAGTCTTTTTGGTTCACCTTCCCGTCTAAGATATCGACGATGGAAAGATGGGGGAAGGTATAGCTTGGGCCGTAGTAATTGACGATCATCCTCCCCCAGCGGTCGGTGGGGAGAAACCTCTTGCCCAGCTTAACACCCCTTGTCGCCTCCAGGGTCACCTTCTCGCCGGGCACGCCTAAAAATGCCGCCGCCGCCTGCAGGGTGGCGGCGGGGTAGAGAAAGCCGTCGTAGCCGATGACGAGGATCTCCCACCTCAAGGTGCCGTCGTCGTCGGGGATCATGTTGATATGACCCAGCACCATCGCCTTATCCGCCAGGGTTGAAACCGGAACGAGCACCCGTTCCGCGGTCAGGGGGGCAAATTTCTCAAACATCTCCGAATTGCCGACTAAGTGAAAGGAGCTTGCCGTCAGGTAGTCCGGGGACAGGGGCGCAGCCTTCTTCTCGAAGTCGAAGGCGACAGGCAGGATCACGTTGCCCGCCTCGTTTATCGCCCGGCCGAGCAGGGGATCGTTGGCCTCGCTTTCGCTTAAGATAATATCAAAGACGATCACCGCGGCCCCTGCCTTATTGAGTACGTCAACCAGCTTCGCCAGCTTGTCCCGGCTCCAGGGCCACCGGCCCAGCCGTTCGATGCTCTTTTCGTCGATTACCGCGATGGCGACCTCTTGAGGCGGGGTGAGTTTCCCCCGCAGTTTGAACCGGTAGTCGAGAAGATTATCCTCGAGGGCCGCCAGGGGGTGGAATTTAACCCAGAGGAGCGCCCCGAAGAGGGTGGTGATGGTGAGTCCGATGAGAAGGGATACCCGGTGCTTAGAAAATAAGTCCTTCATCTCTGAGACCTGCCTTTCCGCCAGCGGCCTTCAGGAGCCGGTCCTTGACCATGCCGGCCAGACCTCCCTCCTTGAGGTAGGGTTCGGCCAGGATGAGATCCACCTTCAGGGCATCGAGGGATCTGAAGATCTGAAACAGTCGCCCGGCCACAGCCAGGGGTTCGCATCCGGCATAGATGTTCAGGCAATCCCGGTAGATATGTCTTTTTTTAAAGGCAATCACGGCGATTTTTCGATTCTTCATCCGGTGACCGGCAAGAAAGCCGCTGATCTCTTCCCGGTAGTTTTCCGGGGCGAAGAGGACGAGTTTCGCCTGCGGTGCATAATGGCGATACTTGGTCCCCGGCGATTTGGGGACCGCCGGGCCGGTCTCATCGACTCCCGGGACGACCGCATCCCCGATCACCGCCTCCATATCCTCCGCGGTAACCGCCCCGGGGCGAAGGATTCGGGGCGCCCGGCCGGAGAAATCGACGACGGTGGATTCCATGCCGATGGTCGTTTTTCCCCCGTCGAGGATCATCTCGATCAGGCCGGCCAAGTCTTCCTCGACGTGCCCGGCGATCACCGGACTGGGCCTGCCCGAGAGGTTTGCCGAAGGGGCGACGAGAGGCACCCCGGCGCTTTCGATCAAACTTAACGCGACCGCATGGGCCGGCATTCTCACCGCTACCGTCGGCCCCCAGCCGGTGGCCTCGGGGGGAACGGAATCTCTCTTCTTAAGAACGATTGTAAGGGGCCCAGGCCAGAAGGCACAAGCCAGAGCCTTGGCCCGGGCGGGAAAAGATGACGCCAGGGTCTCCACCCGGTCGGGATCGGCGACGTGTACGATGAGGGGATTATCCCTGGGCCTGCCTTTCACCTCGAAGATCCTCCTGATCGCCCCGGGATTGAACGCGGAGGCCCCCAGTCCGTAAACGGTTTCCGTGGGGAAGGCTACGAGTCCGCCTTTCCTGATCACCTCCGCCGCCTGGAGGATCTTGCCTCTGGCCGGCCGGTTTCCTCTCACCCGGAGGATTTCGGTCATCGAAGGAGACCCCTTAGTGTTTGAAGTGCCTCTGCCCGGTGAAGATCATGGCCAGGCCCTGTTCATCGGCGGCCTTGATCACCTCTTCGTCTCTCAAGGATTCCCCCGGCTGGATAATGGCCGTCACCCCGGCCTCGGCGGCGAGATCCACCCCGTCCCGGAAGGGGAAGAAGGCGTCGGAGGCCAGCACGCTTCCGGCGGTCGGCCTAAGCGATTTCATCCGGGCGATCTTTACCGAATCAACCCGGCTCATCTGGCCGGCCCCCACCCCGAGGAGCCTCTCCCCGGAGGCAAGGACGATGGCGTTGGACTTGACGTGCTTGGCCACCCGCCAGGCAAAATCCAAGGCGGCGTATTCCGCCTCCGTCGGGGCCCGTTTAGTCACCACCCGGGCCTTGCGGATGTCGAAATCCGCCTCGTCCCGTTCCTGAACCAGAAGCCCGCCGCCGACCCGGCGGAGCTCCATTCCCAGAGGGCGATCCTCCGTGGCCGGTCTGATCTCCAAGAGCCGGACATTCTGCTTTGTCTTGAAAAGTTCGATGGCCTCCGGCTCGAAGCTCGGGGCGATGATCACCTCGAGGAACAGTTTGATGAGTTCGGAGGCCGTTTCCCGGTCCACCGGACGGTTGAAGGCGACGATCCCGCCGAAGGCGGAGGTGGGATCCGTCTCGAGGGCCTGCCGGTAGGCTTCGGCCGGTCGGGAAGAGACTGCCGCCCCGCAGGGGTTGGCATGTTTGATAATCATCGCCGCCGGCTTGTCGAAATCGCAGACCATCTGCCAGGCGGCATCGGCGTCCATGATGTTGTTGTAGGAAAGCTCCTTGCCCTGAAGCTGGACGGCGGCGGCGATCGATTTGGGCGGGGGAGCTGTCTCCCTGAAGAAGGCGGCCTTCTGATGGGGATTTTCCCCGTAGCGGAGATCAAAGGCCTTGACAAACTGCATGGTGCAGGTTTCCGGGAACCGGCGCTCCCCACCCTGGAAAGGGTCAATCCGGCCGAGATAGTTTGAGATGGCCCCGTCGTAGCGGGCGGTAAGCTGGAAGACCTTGACCGCAAGCCGGTAGTTGGTTTCCTCGGTGATGCAGCCGCCGTTTTCGGCAAGCTCCTCGGTCACCGAACGGTAATCCGCTGGATCGGTGATCACCGTTACAAAAGGGTAGTTCTTCGCCGCCGCCCTGAGCATTGTCGGCCCGCCGATGTCGATATTCTCGACGGCCTGCTCGAGGGTCACCCCGGGTTTGGCCACGGTGTCTTCGAAGCGGTAAAGGTTGATCGCCACCAGGTCGATGAGGCCGATCCCGTGCTCCTGCAAGGATTTCAGATGTTCTTCCCTGTCCCGCTGGGCCAGAATCCCCCCGTGGATCTTGGGGTGAAGGGTCTTGAGACGGCCGTCCATCATCTCCGGGAAACCGGTGTAGTCCGATACGTCCACCACCGCAATCCCGCTGTTTCTCAGGTGGACGGCGGTTCCGCCGGTGGAGAGTATTTCTACCCCGTGGCGTTTCAGCACGCCCGCCAATTCCGCAATGCCCGTCTTGTCCGTTACGCTCAAAAGGGCCCTTTTGATCAGGTTTTTCTTCATGTTTATTCTCCAAAAAAAAAATTAACTAAAAATCTTTAAGCACGGTCCATCAAAGCTCTTAAACCGCGAGGCGGCAATCAGGATCCTTTAGCCTCCCTTTGCCCCTTGAGATGGGTGATCCTTTTTGTTATCAACTCCCTGGTGCCTATGTCGCGGCGATGGTCCACCCACCCGGTGACAGCCCGGGCTGCCTCCTCGGCGATCCTCTCGGCCTCCTCCAAGGTGTCGGCGATGCCCACGAGCCCGATGGCCCGGGAACTCGTCAGGTAAAGCCCGCCGGGCTTCTTTTCCACCGCCGAGAAGAAGACCTTGGCCGGGCCCGTTGCCCCGATCTCGAGGCGCAGGTCCCCGGAAGAGGGCCCGCCTCCGGGGGGAAGGCCGTAGTCTTTAGGCACCACATACTTGCAAACCGTAGCCTTTTTGGCAAAGGATATCCCTTTTTTTTCAAGAGTTCCCGAGACGATCCCTTCACAGATCGTCGTGAAATCGCCGGTCAAAAGCGGCAGAACGTTCATCGCCTCCGGGTCGCCGAAACGGGCGTTGTATTCCAGAAGCCGAACCCCGTCTCCGGTGGCCATGAACCCGCCGTACATGATCCCCCGGTAATCCTCACCGGTTTCCTCCTTGAGGGCCGCGGCCACCTGCCGGGTGATCGCCAGCCCCCGGGCCACGTCGGTTTCATTCAGGAAAGGGAGCAGGTGATTGGCATCGGAGTACGACCCCATCCCCCCGGTATTGGGTCCCCGGTCTTCGGGGAACCTCCTTTTATGATCCTGAACCGGCGGCATGGCGACCACCTGGTTCCCGTCGGTGAAGCATTGGAGGGAGAATTCCTCCCCTTCCAGCTTCTCTTCGATGATTACCCGGGAATGCTCTGCCAGGATCTTAAGACAGGCCTCTTGCGCCTCTTTGCCGGTGAAAAAATGTTCTCCCTGAACAAGGACCCCCTTGCCGCCGGTCAGGCCGTCCGGCTTGATCACCGCCCCGTCCAGCTCGGAGAGGAATTCGCCGATTCCGTCCGGGGAGGTGAAGCTCCGGAAACGGATGTTCCCGGGGATCGAGTATTTTTCCAGAAGATCCCGGGTGAAGGTTTTCGAGGTCTCAAGCCTGGCCAGGGACTTCGAAGGACCCACGCTTAAGACGCCCGCCTTCCTTAAAGCATCCACCACTCCGTGGCTCAAGGGCTCCTCCGGACCCACCAGGGCTAAATCCACCCGGGATAAACGGGCGAATTCGGTGATCGCATCGGTGTCCTTCAGGCTGCCCAGCCGGATGTCTTCCGCCAACTCGGCGATTCCGGGGTTGTTGCTTTTCATGAAGGCAAAGAGCCTTGCCCCCCGTCCGGCTCGAACCACCGTTTCGGCCAAGGCATGTTCCCGGCCCCCGTTTCCGATGAGGAGGACTTTCATTACAGGGTTTTTCTCCTTGAAGAAGGGTTTCAGCGGATATATAACCAATAAACAGTGGATAGTCAATTACCTAAAGCGGCTTTAAACCCGCCCCTTAAAGAACGCTTAAATATTCCTTAAAAATCTGCTATAAGATCCTCCCGGAGATGACCCGGGAGGAGAGGTATCATCAGGGATCGAAAGCTTTGAATAAGGTCATCAGCAGCTTACAAGATTTGTGATTAATTCAAAACACCTTGGAATATCCACTGACGTTTAAGCTTTTTTTAATAATCTCTCTTTTTTTCCTCTCCGGATTCTTTTCCTGTTCCGAAGCGGCGCTTTTCTCCCTAAATGAGCTGCATCTCCATCAAATGGCCAAGGCGAGATCACCGTTCCTCTCTTTTATCAAGCGACTGCTGAGATATCCCCGCCGCTTGTTGATCACCATCCTGGCGGGAAACGAGGCGGTAAACATCACCATCTCCGCCCTGATGGCTTCGGTGGCCCTCCATCTCTTTTCTGAACACGGGCATTATGCAGCCGTTATGGTTACTACCCCGCTGATCCTGGTTTTTGCCGAAGCGATTCCTAAAACCTTCGGTATTACCAATCCCGTGACCTGTGCGTCCTTTCTCTCCCCGTTTCTCGAGATATTTTATCGCCTGCTTGGCCCGGTGGTCTGGTTGCTCGAAAAGATAGCCGGGGTCTTCCTCGGCCTTTTCCCGAAGGCGATGGAGGCGGAGAAAAAGCTTACCGCCGATGAGTTTCGGGAATTGATCGACACCGGCCGGAGGGAAGGCGCCCTGGAGGAGGTTCAGAGGGGTCTGATCCACCGGGTATTTCTCATGAACGAACAGCCGGCCTCGGAGATCATGGTCCCCCGGGTGGATATGTTCTCCCTGCCGGTTTCTCTGGATCTCGACGAGATGGAGAGGGAGATAACCAGATACCGTCATTCCCTGGTGCCGATTTATGAAGAAGACCGGGACAACATCCTGGGGATCCTCCCGGCCCGGGCGCTGATCAACTGTGACCGGACCAGAGGGAAGGCTGGGATCAAGGATCTATTGATAAGACCTTACTTTGTCCCGCTGGAGCGGACCGTAGGCAGTCTGCTCCATGACTTTCGGACGAGGGGGATCCAGATGGCCATCGTCGTGGACGAGTACGGCGGGGTCGAGGGCCTGGTGACCCTGGAGGATATAGTAGAAATCCTCTTTTCCGACGTATATGATGAGCACGGTTTGCGCGCCGAACTCAAAAAAAGACTCACCTATAATTCCTGGCTGGTTTCCGGAGGCCTGACCATCGACGAACTCGTCGAGATGACCGGGATTCCCATCTCGGCCGATGAGATCGATACGGTAGGGGGTTTGGTCTTCCATCTCTTCGGCAAGGTTCCTCTGCGGGGTGAAGAGATAGTCTCCGGGGCCTACCGTTTCCGGGTGGAGCAGATGAGAAGGGCCAGGATCATGAAGGTCCTGATCACCAGGGAAGGGGAGGAGGGAAATGGATAGCATCGGTTCCCTTGCCATTATCTTTCTCTGTCTTGTTCTGCAGGGGATGTTTTCCGGAGGGGAGCTTGCCCTGGTATCGTCCGATCTGAACCGGTTGAGAAGCCGGGCCAAAAAAGGGGATCAGGCGGCCGCCCGAGCCATTTTGCTTCTGGAAAACCCGGAATGGTTTCTCGCCGCCACCCTTACCGGGACGAATATTTGCGTCATCGTAAGCACCGTCACCGCCACGGCCTTTTCCATCGACCGGTTCGGCGCCGGCCGGGGAGAGCTTCTGGCCGTATTGGTAATGGCGCCCACCCTGCTCATCTTCGGGGAGATGATTCCCAAAAGTGTCTTTCATAAGTACCGGGATACTCTGGCCCCGAGAATCTCGCTTTTGATCAGCCTTGCCTCGTATGTCCTTTATCCGGTGGTCTATCTGGTGGCCAGGATCTCCCGGGGCACCATGAGGATCGCCAGGAGAGAAAACGACCTGACCTCCTCTTACATTACCAAAGACGGCCTCAGGCACCTCCTTAATAACCAGGGCCCAAGCGATATCCTGGAGGCCGAAAGGGAGATGGTCCAGCGGATCCTTGACTTTTCCGGGATAACCACAAAGAGGATCATGGTTCCCCTTTCGGCGATGACCTCCATCGGCCAGAGGGCGACCTTGGACGAGGCGGCGGGGTTGTTTGGCCAGAAGAATTTCATGCGGATACCGGTTTACGGCAAAAGGCTCGACGACATCATCGGGATCATTAATTATTTTGATATCTTGACGGCATTGCGAAAGCCGGCAAATACCCCTGTTCCTCAAGAGGCCATCGACAAATACCTCCGGAAGGAGATAATCTACGCCCCGGAGAATAAACCGGCCAAAGATCTCTTCGTCGAAATGAACGAGAAAAACGATAAGATGGCCGTTGTCGTAGATGAATATGGCGGGGCCGTGGGGATAGTGACCCTCGAGGACATCCTTACGGAGATCGTGGGCGATATCGAAGATAAGAATCAAAAATTCAAAAGATTGGCGCCGGGAAGATACCTGATTCAGGCGGGCATTTCCCTCGAGGCGGCAAACCAGCTTCTGCCCGTGGTGCTTCCCGCGGGCAACTATGAGACCCTGGGAGGTTTTATCCTCTGGACGATGGGCAAGATCCCGAGGCCGAAGGAAACATTCTATTACGATCAAATCCGGTTCGTTATAGAAGACGCCGATGTCAAGTCGGTAAGAGAGATTCTGGTTATCTACCCGCCGGAAATGGATAGGCTAAATGCCAACAGGGAGGTCTCGGCACTATGAACAGGAAAGAGCCATTAGGGATCATTATCCTGGCGGCGGGCAAGGGAACCAGAATGAAATCGACCCTGCCCAAGGTCCTTCACCCTCTCTCAGGCCGGCCGCTTCTGGCTTATGTCCTTGATACCGCAAGAGGTCTTCACGCCGAAAGGATCGTTGTGGTCGTGGGACACCGGGCCTCTCTCATCCGGGCGGCCTTCCCGGAAACTGATCTCATCTTTGTGGAACAGACCCGGAGGCTCGGCACCGGCCATGCGGTTCGCCGGGCGGAAAAGGCCCTAGTCGACTTTCCGGGACGGATACTTATCCTCTGCGGGGATGTGCCGCTTCTGACTGAAGAGACCTTGAGGAGTTTTCTCGGCTTTCACCAGGCAAAAAAGGCGACGGTTTCCCTGCTTACCACGGTGCTTGAGGATCCCTCCGGCTATGGACGGGTCTTGAGGAACCCGGACGGAACCCTTGCCAGGATAGTGGAAGATCGGGACGCGGGGCCGGACGAGAAAAGCTCAAAAGAAATAAATACCGGCGTTTACTGCGTCGAGAGGGATTTTCTGTTTTCCGCGGTTTCGGCAATAAAACGGGGCAACGCCCAAAAAGAGTATTATCTTACCGATATAATTGAGATAGGAGCGAGGCGGGGGGTGAAGATGGCCGCCTTTGTCGTGCCGGACTGCGCCGAGGCCCTGGGGATCAATTCCCCCGAGGACCTGGCCGGGGCCGCCTTGATCCTTGAGGCCAGGCGCCATGGCCCTTGAAATCGGCGGGATTGCCCTGAAAACCCCTCTGATCATGGCGCCGATGGCGGGGATCACCGGCTTGCCCTTCCGGCTTCTCGTTCGATTCTACGGCGCCGGCCTGGCGTTCTCCGAAATGGTCAGCGCCGAGGGGCTGGTCCGGGGATCATCGAGAAGTTTTCAATACCTTCGGTCGGACAGGGACGATTTCCCTCTGGGGGTGCAGCTTTTCGGGGCGAAACCGGAGGTTATGGCCGAGGCGGCGGCGATCGTCGCCGCGAGAGGCGCCGCGCTTGTCGATATCAACATGGGATGCCCGGTACGGAAGGTGACCCGAACCGGGGCCGGGGCCGCCCTGCTTACCGATCCCCCTCTCGCCGGCCGGATTATCGCCGCCGTCAGGAAAGTTCTAAAGCTGCCCCTTACGGTAAAGATCCGATCCGGCTGGGATCGGGGGAGGATCAATGCCCCGGAGATAGGCCGGGTAGCGCAGGAAAGTGGCGCCGACGCCCTTACCATCCATGCCCGGACCGCTTCGGACGGCTACCGGGGACGGGCGGACTGGGCGGTGATCGGCAGGGTTAAGCGGGAGATAAAGATTCCCGTCATCGGCAACGGGGATATCGTCTCCGGGGCCGACGCGGTAAGAATGCTCGCCGAGACGGGCTGCGACGGGGTCATGATCGCCCGGGGCGCCCTGGGCAATCCCTGGATCTTCAGGGAGGGAATCGAGGCCATCGGCGGCCTTAAGCCTTCTACCGTCTCCGGCGGGGAGAGATCCGAGGTGATTGCCCGGCATTTTCGTCTCGAGGCCGAGCATTTCGGCCCGGAGAAGGCCAGCAGGGATTTTCTGAAACATATCCTCTGGTACACCAAAGGCCTGCCCGGCGCCTCGGAATTTCGCCGGAAGGTGACCTCGCTGCCAAAAGGGGGTATGGTAACGGCGGTTGAAGAATTTTGCAGGCGGGGTCATTTGTCTTGAGTTTGCAAGGCCGGCCGCCGGTTCTTATGGAAAAAAGGGGAGGCGCCGGAAAGACCGCCTCCCCTGATATGGTGGAGCTGAGGGGGATCGAACCCCTGACCTCATGACTGCCAGTCATGCGCTCTCCCAGCTGAGCTACAACCCCGGAACGTGAAAATCAGAGTGGTCCCTTAGCACACCGCCTCCAAACCTGTCAATAGGTTTTATGCCCAGAGACCTTTGCCCAACCCCCCTTTGGTCATGCCGGAGGCGATCCGGCATCCAGAAACTGACGGAGACGGTCAATCCGGTCGGCTACCGTTGCAAATATCTATTCATACAGCCCGGGACGGTCTTACCGGTTCGCCTCGGGCCGATCGTTAAGATAACTGTCCACCAGTTCCAGCAACGCGCTCATCTTGAACGGTTTTGCCAGGCAGGGGTAGCCGTATCTGGTTACTTCTTCATGCAAATCCTGCTTGACGTTTCTCAGGCCGAAGAACCCGCTTATGTAGATGATCTTTATTTTGGGTTGCCTGATCCGGATCTTTCTTGCCAGCTCGATTCCGCTGATATCGGGCATTACCACGTCGGTCAAGACCAAATCGGGCTTGAATTCCAAGAATACCTGATAGCCTCTGGAGCCGTTTACCGCGGTACGGACGTCGTAGCCTTCCATGGTGAAAACTTGGGCGAGCAGCTCCTGGAGCCCGAATTCGTCTTCGGCCACGAGAATTTTCCTCTTCCGGGCGGCCTCGGCGGTTTCTTCCGGCTGAAGCAGGCAGATCAGTTCCTCGTCGCTCGCTTCGCTTATGAGTCTCATCGTCTGATTCAGTCTCTGCTGAAGGATCTTGGCCTTTTTTTCGTTCTGCGGATTCAGATCTGGATGATAGACCTTGCTTAGGAGGTGGTAACTCGATCTGACGTACGACAGGGCGCTTCTTTTGCCCATTTCCTGAAAGATTTCCCTGGCCTTGCCAAGAAGGCCCAGGAACGAAAGCTCCTCTTCAAGCACTCGTAATTTATCCATGTCTCACCGCTATTTAACCGGGAATCAAAAGTTTCCCTTACTTGGCTATCCGATCAATCCCACCGAAAAGGCCAGGAAAAACTGGCCCAGGTAATAAAGGGGAAGACCGATCAGCCGGTTTATGAAGCCCGGGGAAACGAACCTGTCCCGGGCGACCAGGAGGTCGGAAAGATAAAACAGCAGGGCCCCGCCGAAAACCAGAATCCTTCCTCTGACGTTTAAGTAAGGATCGCCAAGAACGCTCCAGGCACCCGCCATCATTATGGAAATGATCAAAATGTACGCCGTAACCGCCCGTTTCATCGCCCCCAGACTCCCCCGGAGCCAAAAAAAGACCGCGCCGCCGGCCCCCGCCGTAAGGACGAGCCCCGCCACGGT